>JAQBOY010000492.1 GCA_028287805.1 Mucilaginibacter sp. | reverse complement strand
ACGCTTATCTCATCAGCTTTTGAAACAGATTCGCTTTTTGCCACAGCGTCGGCTTGTAAGCTGCTGATAGTTTTATTTAGCTCTGCAGCTTTAGCTTGCGCGTCAGCAAGTTGGCGATGAGTAGCATTTAAGGTATCAATAACGTTTTTCCATAAGGCAGCTACTAATGGCCGTTGATAAGGATAAACCTTGTTTAACAAATATTGATACTGCCCGTTAAGGCTTTTATCAGTAGGCGCTGCTGCCACAGCAGTGTCGGCGGGTGGTACAACAGCAGGGGTAGCCGCAGTTTTTAATGCAGCTGCTTTTTTTATGCTATCAGCGGTTTGTGCTGCTTTGGCATTATATTTTGAATAATAGCCATATCTGTATCTGGAATAAGGCTTTCCTGTTTTAGGATTAATAGGGATAATAGGTTTTCCGGTTACAGGATCAATGGCTGCAGGTTTTACAACTGGTTTTTTAACCACAGTATTTTTTACACTGTCCTGGGCTTTGACTAATTCTACACTTCCTGAAAGTATGGCTATAGCGGCTAATATCGATACAAAGATGTTCCTCATATTGTAAAATTAATCAATGATTAGTTAATAAAACAAGTGATAATTGGTTTTAAATTATCTTTTGCTATAATTTAATAGTTAAAACTGGCTTTCATACGTAATATGGCCATGCATAGTTATATTAGCAGCATGAATATTGGGATTATCGGTCTGGGCGATATGGGCCGTTTGTATGCTAAAGCTTTTTCAAAGGCTGGTTATATAGTTTGCGGTTGTGATTTGCCTCAAAACCGGGAGCGGCTGGAAGAAGAACTTGCTCCATATGGAATAAAAGTATTAGCCGACGGGAAAGAAGTATCCAGAGGATCAGACCTGGTGATCTATTCTGTTGAGGCGGATGGATTGGATAGGATAGTAGCGACCTATGCACCTTATATTAAGCCGGGCGCTATTGTTGCCGGCCAAACATCTGTAAAAACACCAGAGATAAATACGTTTGAAAAATACCTTCCGGCAAATGTACACATTATCACTTTTCATGCTATGCATGGTCCGGGTTTTCAACCTAAAGGGCAGAAGCTCATATTGGTTCCGCATCGTACAGATGCGGCGGCCTATCAGCGAATGATCGATTTGTTCACAGCGATTGAGATGGATATAGTAGAAGTGAAAGATTACCATGAGCATGACCAGATAGTGGCGGATACCCAGGCGGTGACGCATGTTGGTTTTGAAAGCATGGGGACAGCATGGAAGGAGGCAGGTTTTTTTCCGTGGGAAAATGCTTCTTATATAGGGGGTATAGATAATGTTAAGATACTGACCACACTACGCATATTTAGCTATAAGGCGCATGTATATGCCGGATTGGCCATACTAAACCCTTACGCCAGGCAACAGGTTAAGCGATATGCCGTATCTGAATCGGAATTGTTTAAGCTGATGATCAAAGAGGAGGAAGCTGCCTTTAGAGAACGGCTTTACCGCGCACGTGATTTTGTTTTTCATGAAAGCCGTAAACCCATTATGCTGAATGATGTGGTGATGAAGGAGTTTTCACTTTCACAAAATCATGAATTACAAAAACCCAATTCGCATTTAAGTATTTTAAGTATGGTTGACGCCTGGTACCATTTAGGGGTTAACCCTTATGATAACCTTATCTGCCAAACACCCCCTTTCCGTTTACGCCTGGGCATTGCCGAGTACCTGTTTAAAAATGAGGAACTGCTGGAAGAATCCATAGTAACAGCCCTGTATGATAAAACTATCCGTGGGGATGATCTGGAGTTTCATTCTGCGGTACGGGAATGGTCGTCAATTATTGGCTACGGTGATATGGAGGGATATAAAAAGCACTTTAATGAGGTGAAAGTGTTTTTTGAAGGCAGGCTGGAAGAAGGCAATAAACAAAGCGCGGAATTGATAAGAAGATTAATGATGGAGTAAAAAGAGCCCTGTAATTTAACAACAATTGAAATTACAGGGCTTGAAATCTATTTATAATTTGTGACCAGCTCCAGTTCTTTTTTAATTACCTGTGAAAATTTTGATTTGATATCACAATCAAAATTTCCCTCAGATGTTTCAATTCTTATAAATACCACATCCGATGCTTTTATTTTTGCAATAACATCATTTGTTAAGGTATAGGGGGCTTTTATAATGCCATTGGAATAAACAGTATTGAGCGCCTGACCAACATTAGCGTCTGACATCACAAATTGATCCGCCTGTAAGGTAACTGATGAATTATCTTTAAATTTTAAATAAGCTTTCTGCTCATCTGTAATCGTAAATACGCTTTGCTCATTCATGGTTTGCGGCATTAAAATCAGGGCTATTGATTTACCTTTTTTTGTAACATAGCATTCAAGGCCTTCGCCTTGCTGCGTTAAAAAATTTAGGTGAACATAGAGTTTTTCTTTTGAAGTAGTCCATGTCGTATCTCCCGATACTTTGTCAATAGCAGGTTTAAGCAGCTTTTGTGCCGATGCTAAAACAGGGCAATACAAAATTGTGATAAGAAGTAGTTTTTTCATGTGATTAAGGTTTTTGTGCAATATACTATAAAGTTAACAAATTGCTAATTTTTTTAGTAATTTGTTGCGTAACCTTAATTGGGAGCCTTATCTTTTAATCTTCCCTCAACCGTTCATCTGTATAGGTTATAGCTGTACGTCCATGCCGAACAGGTTTGCCATTTTCATCAACACTTACAAATACGATCTTCTCAATAGTAAGTATAGTTTTTTGAGTGATCTTATTGCGTACATGGCAAGTAAGGCTTAATGAAGTATTACCAAAATGCGTTGCTTTGATGCCTAACTCTATAATATCCCCTTGTCGGGCAGAATTAATAAAATTTATTTCAGACATGTATTTGGTAACACATCCATTGGTGCCCAACTGTATGATGGAATAAATAGCAGCTTCTTCATCTATCCAGCCCAACAGCCTGCCGCCAAATAAAGTGCCATGCGCGTTTAAGTCTTCGGGCTTTACCCATTTACGTGTATAGAAATTCATAGTTAAAATTAAAAATGATGATGCTGTAAATTTAAAAAATTC
>JAQBOY010000329.1 GCA_028287805.1 Mucilaginibacter sp. | reverse complement strand
TGCATTTAATGATTGGATTGAAAAGACAGAAAGGGCTTTTTAGAATTATGGTTATTGCCTGTGAGGACACAGGCCATGGGGGTGAAAAATGTAGTAAGAGTTTACTAATTCAAATTTATCCAACTTTATATAAAATCCTAATTCCGTTGCCTGCGTCCTCACAAACAACTATTCAGTAAAATAGCTATTGGTATTGCCTGTGAGAACACAGGCCATGGGGAAGGTAATGCAGGAGGCAGTGGTGAAAAATGTAGTAAAAAGTTTACTAATTCACATTACCTAACACCATATAAAACCCTACATTTGCCCCTGCAAAAACACATACATTACCATGAGTTTCAGAACCGAACACGATACCATGGGCGAGGTACAGGTACCTGCCGATAAATACTGGGGCGCGCAAACCGAACGGTCGCGCAATAATTTTAAAATTGGTCCGGAGGCATCCATGCCAAAAGAGATTATAGCCGCTTTTGCTTATCTTAAAAAAGCTGCTGCCTATACCAATGCCGACCTGGGTGTACTGCCCGCCGAAAAACGCGATCAGATAGCCGCCGTGTGCGATGAGATATTGGAAGGTAAATTAGCATCAGAATTTCCACTGGTAATTTGGCAAACAGGCTCGGGTACACAATCAAACATGAATGTGAACGAGGTTATAGCTAACCGCGCGCATGTAATACAGGGCAACAAACTGGGCGAAGGTAAAACCTTTGTCCATCCTAATGATGATGTGAATAAATCACAATCATCTAATGATACTTACCCAACTGCTATGCACATTGCCGCCTATAAAATGGTGATAGATGTAACTATACCGGGTATTGAAAAGCTACGCGATACCTTACAGGCCAAAAGTGAAGCGTTTAAAAATGTGGTAAAAATAGGCCGTACCCACCTGATGGATGCCACACCACTTACATTGGGCCAGGAGTTTTCGGGCTATACTTCACAATTAAATCATGGCTTAAAAGCATTAAGAAATACATTGGACCATCTTTCGGAACTGGCTTTGGGCGGTACCGCGGTTGGAACAGGCATTAATACCCCCAAAGGCTATGATGTTAAGGTTGCCGAATACATTGCCCAATTTACCGGCTTGCCTTTCCGCACTGCTGAAAACAAATTCGAGGCTTTGGCCGCTCATGATGCTATTGTAGAGAGCCACGGCGCACTGAAGCAAATTGCCGTCTCATTAATGAAGATAGCCAATGATATCCGTATGCTGGCATCAGGCCCACGTTCGGGTATCGGCGAGATCCATATTCCGGATAATGAGCCTGGCTCATCTATTATGCCGGGCAAGGTTAATCCAACTCAAAACGAAGCGGTTACCATGGTAGCTGCCCAGGTAATGGGTAATGATGTCACCATTTCTATAGGTGGCTCAAACGGCCATTATGAGCTGAATGTATTTAAACCGGTAATGGCGGCTAATTTCCTGCAATCTGCCCGCTTAATTGGTGATGCATGTGTATCATTCAATGATAATTGCGCGGTTGGTATTGAGCCCAATTATGAGGGCATTAAAAAGCACCTTGAAAATTCATTAATGCTGGTTACCGCGTTAAATCCGCATATAGGCTATGAAAGCGCTGCTAAAATTGCCAAAAAGGCGCTAAAAGAAAACTTATCGCTTCGCGAATCAGCGCTGGCGCTGGGCCTGTTGACTAATGAGCAGTTTGACCAATGGGTTAGGCCGGAAGAAATGATTGGAAGCTTAAAATAATACCCATAACCTTTTTTGTCATGCTGAGGAACGAAGCATCTATTCGACGATAGATGCTTCGTTCCTCAGCATGACAAATGGTATATAAAGCAAAATGCAAAAACCCTTCGCCTTTTTCCTTTCGGCTTTAACTTTAATATTAGCAGCCTGTTCCCCCAACCCCAACATGCAGGGCTATGGTGAAAGCTATTTACAGGGCGAATGGCAGCAAGACTCTATTGCAGTGCAAAAGCAATTGATGAATTATTCGCTGTATCATTTTAAATTTACCTGCGATTCGTTCTTTGTTCAGCAGCAAACTTATAGCAAAGTAAATTTTGGCGCTGATACTTGCATGAACAGTGGGCACTGGACAGAATACATCCGGGGAACATACAATCAGCGGCATGATACTTTGCATTTAAAAGGTATATTTTGTAATGCTGATTATACATCGAAAGATCCGGGTGGTTGTTTCCGGTCGGGAATGTATGAGGATTTTTTTAAGGTTAATAAAAAAACAGATTCCCTGCTTCAATTAACTGGCACAACAAGTGTTATCCCGGTTAATTTACATTTAATAAAAAGTTTAACTTGCCATATCAAGCCGTTATAAAATGAAAATCAACCTTTTTAAAAAATTAATTTTAGCTGTTGCTATACTTTACACGCCATTGTTTACCATGGCATGGGGAATTGAGGGGCATCGCGTTTGCGGACAAATTGCCGATAGTTACTTAACCCCAAGGGCTCGCCTGGCTATAAAAGCTATTTTGGGGAACGAGTCTGTTGCCATGGCCGGTAACTGGGCCGATTTTATAAAATCAGACCCCAATTACAGTTATTTATCCTCCTGGCATTATATTGATTTTGATAAGGCCTACAATTATCCTGAAATGCAGGAATTTTTGCAGCATGATACCAATACCGATGCTTATACCAAACTGCAATTCCTGATTGGTGAATTAAAAAAGAAGGATATCACTAAAGAAAATAAACTGCTTTACCTGCACATGCTGATCCATATTATAGAGGATGTACACCAGCCCATGCACACCGCGCATACGGCGGATAAAGGAGGCAATGATGTTAAAGTAAACTGGTTTAATGAGCCAGCCAACCTGCATTCGGTTTGGGATTCGAAACTGATCGATTTTCAGCAGTTAAGCTATACCGAATATTCAACCGCTATTAACCATACAACTTTGACACAACGTACCGAATGGCAAAAAGCCCCTATCAGCCAATGGTTGTTTGAATCAAGCAAATTGGCAGAAAAAATATACTCAGATACCAAGCCTGGTGAAACCCTGAACTATAAATACAATTTTATATTTATCGACACCGTAAACCAACAACTGCTTAAAGG
>JAQBOY010000326.1 GCA_028287805.1 Mucilaginibacter sp. | reverse complement strand
TGCATTCATTGCTGCAAAGGCTTTGGCTGTTGCCGCTCCCAATCCGGAGGTAGCACCAGTGATCAAGATGACTTTGTTTTCCATTTGGTTTATTTATCTTTAGACGTTTCGGACATCCAAAACGATCGGTTTTTGTAAAATAGCTTGAAATGACGGCTGCGAGGCTACAGCAAACAAAAATGCAGGCGTTATTGCCCTAACCGTTCTATCAAATCGATGACCTCGCAGCCCGAACAGACAGCCAAACTGATTCTATACTATCCGCCTTTTTTTAATTAGCGTAAACCCGGTACTGATCAGCCAGATATAGGAGCCGAAACGGACAACCGGCAACAGGTAGGTAAATTGACCAACGATCAGGCTCAATGTCGACAGTTCGGCAATGGCTGCCAGTATTAAACCTAACCAGGCTACCCATTTTGGAATCAGTTTGCCGAACAACCCCGGAACGGAAATGCCGGCCATGAGCAGGCCCAGCGAGACTACATGCGCAACCCCGCCGCTTGTGAAACCGAACAGCTGCACCGCATGCATTACACTGAGATTATCTACTATACCCGGTTGGGAGAGTATCCAGCTGCACAGGCTGGAAATGATCGTTAACAGTGAGGCTCCAATCCCGCCAAATAAGGCAATGCTAACGCCGGTTACATTAACGCCAAGAAAACTAAGTCTGCTGGTTACTGCGGCAGTAAACAGGCCGAGTGGTATGGCAGCCCCGAACTGGAGCAAAGCGTTTACCCGGATGGCATCCGGGAATTGCTGATAAATGTGCTGAGCCTGCGCTAATGGCCCGAAAGGCATAGGGAAACCCGACCCATGGGATAATATGGCAAAAGATGCCAGGCTTGCAATAAATAAGATAACATATACCAGGGCAATGATGCCGGGATGAGGCCCCCTGTGCCTGTCATAAGGGAAACGGGGGGTATTGGCTGATGCATACATAAGTGCTAATTTAAAAATGATTAAATGATGTGTTTTATAAAAACCAGTTTTCAAGCGGATGAGCTTAGCACTATCAATCCCTGCATTTTGCCAGGTACTCCGCATTTTCCTTTTCTCCCCAGGAAGGTTTCTGAACAGTGGATGTATCTTGTTTGGCAAATAATGCACTGGCTTTTTCAAAATAAGGTTTGGCCTTATTTTTTCCGCCGCCAAATAACTTGGGCTTGTTAAAAACCGGAACCCCTTCGAGATAATAAATGCGCGGGTTATCGGGATTGGCCTTTTTTGCTTTTTCCAGATTATCGTTCATGATCGTCAGGTACTTTTTCCACCGGTTGGCCGGGTCAACCAGGAATCTTGCAAACGCTACATAAGCAGTCAGTACCATACTTTCGTCACTCGAGGGCTTAATTGCGTTCACTTTGTCAACATACTTATCCGCCTCATCCAGTAACTGATCTTTGCGTTTCGCCTCTTTTTCTTTAGTAGCGATGTAAGCTTTAGCGTAGGCGGCATAGTAATTAGCCGCCCAGTCATTGCTGAATTTTGCAGCAATCAGATTGAATTTGTTATTCGCACCCATCATTTCGGGCATGCCGGGGGCCATTTGCAAAGTATGATAGGCTTCATTTAAAGCAGTTCCGGGCTCTTGTGCTTTTACGTTTGTTACTATCACTGAAAGAAGCATAACTCCAAGGATAGCGCTCATGATTTTTTTCATAATTTGTTATTTAATTTGTTTACAATTCATCTTTCAATAACCACTGGATACAGAAGATCTTTGTAACCAATCGCAGTTATCTGTAGCATCTGGTTCCCTTTAGCCGATGTGCTAAGGAAAAGTTACCTGTGCTGTCCGTCGTAGAGCCATCTGTGGAATTTTTTAAAGAAACTGATGCATACGGGATAGGTGAGTGATGATTATCGGTGACTTTACCTTTTATAATGGTTTGACAATTTGCAACAACCGGAACCAGTAAAAGAAGCAATGAAGGAAGAAGTTGATTGCATTTTTTTATTAATGTAGTTTGTAATGCAAACCAAATAAACCAAAAAAAAGGCGTGATGGATTCTTGCTTAAAAAAATGGGATAGGTATGGTCCCTTACCCAAACCGCCCTCTCTTTTTACCGATGTTATTACTCTTGTCATAAGTGCAAATATTTTTTAATGTCTTCTACGTATTTTTCAAATGCGCTTCTCCCTTTTTCTGTCAGTTTACAAATGGTATGCGGGTAATTCCCCTTAAAGGTTTTTATTACTTCCACATACCCGGCTTCATTTAATTTTTTTATCTGGTGACTTAAATTTCCCTGGGTAGTATTTGTTACTTCCATCAGGTAATTAAAATCTGCCTGTTTCATCTTAATCAATGCCGATACGATGGCCAAACGTACCGGTGTATTTAAAACAGGATCTAATTCATTGTACATTTCTTTAGGTTATATTTTTGAGTGTTTCAATAAATAACCCGGGATAAGGTAACCGGCAATAAAAGCAATGCCCTGTAATAACGGCTTATAGGCATCCGGCGTAAATACACTGGCGACAGAAGATAGCAGAAATAAAATGCCACCCAGTACAAGCGGCCGGAAACGCAGCACCAACCCGGAAACCGTGGTGCCGATACCCCCGATCAGCAAGGTGTAGGTGAAGGGCAGTTGTGTTGTTATAAGATTGATAAACACTACCAGGATAAAACTGATGCCCAACACCACCCATAACCTTTTAAGGTAATAACCGAGATAGGTTTCCGATTCATATTGCTTTCCTGTAAAGTGCAAAACAGAGATGATAATTCCGGTAAGCGCTAATACAGGAAATGGCAGAAAGAACAGCTTAAAAGCGGTATAGGTATGCAGGATGAAAAAGGAAAAACTGGCAACAGTGATCAGCCACCCCCACAACAGGAATAAAAAACTATGGTTTTTGATGTTCTCTTTTGTTCTGGCAATCACCTCTGTGATCATCTGCAAACTCTGAGCCGGGTCTAAATTGTCCTCTATGGTTTCCATTCGTTCAATAATATAAGCAAATGTAAATATAGTTTGCAATACAAACCAAATTATTATATCACATAATTGTAATTCTTATTTTATAATTCAGGCAACAATTGATGAAAAATGGACACGCGTTTCCTAAAAGGGGTGATATGTTTCCCTTTTCGTAATGAGAAAATTACTATGCATTTAAAATTGATAAATAGCGCTAATATAGCATTAGAGGCATTGCTCTGAAAATAGATTTGCGACCTAGCCATACCTGCAAAACATTGCAGGTATGCTAATTTCTACCGGCTTATAACTCCTTCTCCATGTATATTGTTCCGGGAAGCGGATTGAAACGATAAGACGGGATCTCATAAAATCCGAATGACCGGTAAAGTTGTTGGGCTTTAGTCATATTTTCCAGCGTGTCCAATCTCATCTTTTTATAGCCGAGTTTCTTCGCCAGCTCAATGGAGCGTTCCAGGAGATTTA
>JAQBOY010000475.1 GCA_028287805.1 Mucilaginibacter sp. | reverse complement strand
CCACTTCTTTTGATATGACCGTATTGAACGAAATGGACAGGTTTCACCTGGTTATGGATGTGATTGACCGCCTGCCGCAAACAGGCAGTAAAGGGGTTTATCTGAAACAACAGCTCATGGATAAACTGACCAAACACAAAAACTATATCAGGACCTATGGTAAGGATATGCCCGAGATACTTAACTGGAAATGGGAGAAAAAATCATAACTCGTGTCATCTACACCAAATGGGTAAGGTTTAATGAATTATTACTTTTAATATAAGAATTATATGAAGTCTGATGACCCATAGCTTTGGTTCCCGGCTCGAGCCAAGGTAGTGCTCACAATAAAGCACAGTAGTACTCAATATTACCGCGATTTTTAATTATTTATATAGCTAGATTTAAGGTTTGTGCCATTTTATTTAGTATTAAATTTTGGTAAATTAGTAATATAAAGCTACTTCTAAATCTTTATCCCGATTATAAACGTCTTTATAATTTATAATAACTCCGTCTTGTACTGCACAGGTAAGGTGTGTCATTTTCCCTGTTGTACTGATCCACCGCAGCCTTTCCATATTGATCGCCATTTTGCGGATATCCTTTTCAGCTTTCACATAATTGCTGCCGGAATATTTTGTAGTTAGCACCAGCATATGACGCTGTAAATTGGTATATGCTTCAGATTGAGGCTGTGCAATTAATATCGCATTCGTTATATTATTTAGTTCGAGGCTATTTAAAAGAACTTTATCTCCTTTAAATTGCTTGATATCTTTGGAATCAATCTTTTCGGCAGAAAATTCAGGATTAAGCTTTCCGTAATGCAGGTTATTGATTAGGGTAATTATGGCATCCGTCAATACAATATCAAAGTTGGCCTTATCACTATTACTTACTTTGTCTGTTTGCATGAGGTGTAAGTTGTCGTAAGTCAATTCCAGGGGATGATAATCTGCAGGATTTAAACCGTATTGTAAAATGCAATCCAATAAAAGCAGAGCATCCCATGCCGGAGTTTTTACTGTGTCTTTTAACAGCCATACCAGTCTAAATCCTTCTTGTTTATAAAACCGTTCGACCGAAAGCGGATAATGTAAATCGGCTTTATGCTGTTTAATAGATGTGCCCAACAATTTCATATTGATATCTTTCGAGTCAGTGAGTTTGTAGATCGCTTGTGCTTGCAGATTGCTACTAAAGCCGATAACCCCGATGGCTATCATTACCGGGATTTGTTTGAAAATATTTTTCATTTGAGTGGATTTAAGAGGCGTGGTAGTTAAATTTCGATTAATACTTTTAAGGCCTTTTCCTTAGCGGCATGCTCGAATGTATCATAAGCTTCAATTATCTGATCTAGTTTAAACCGATGGGTGATCAATTTTTCAGGTTCGATTTTCTTTGACTGAACCGTTTTTAATAACATAGGCGTGGTAACGGTATCAACGAGGCGGGTGGTGATAGAGATGTTTCGATCCCATAAAGTTTCCAGGTGAAGAGTAACACTTTTGCCATGAACGCCGACGTTGGCTATATGGCCGCCTGCCGCAATAATTTCTTCGCATAATTCAAAGGTTGCCGGCACGCCAACTGCTTCAATCGCAGTGTCAACCCCTTTGCCGTCGGTAAGCCCCATTACTTTAATCTGGACGTTTTCTTTGGCACTATTAATAATATGGGTGGCTCCGAATGTTTTTGCAACTTCAAGCCTGTTATCATCCTGATCTATCACAATAATTTCAGCGGGAGTATAAAATTGGGCGGTTAATAAGGCTGCCATTCCTACCGGCCCTGCACCTACAATTGCGATGATGTCACCAGGCTTTACTTGTCCGTTTAAAACACCGCATTCAAATCCTGTAGGTAAAATATCGCTTAACATTACCAGCGATTCTTCATCAGAACCAGCGGGTACAGGATAAAGGCTGTTATCCGCGTAAGGTATCCTTACATACTCAGCCTGCGTGCCATCAATCATATGGCCCAGTATCCAGCCGCCTTTTTCACAGTGCGAGTACATGCCTTTCCTGCAATATTCGCATTTACCGCAGGATGTCACACAGGAGATAATCACATGATCGCCCTTTTTGAAATTACTTACTGAACTGCCTGCCTCTTCGATTACACCTACACCCTCATGACCTAATATCCTGCCGTCGGTAACTTCTGGCAGGTCACCTTTCATGATATGCAGGTCGGTTCCGCAAATAGTTGTTTTCAATATTTTCACAACGGCATCCGTTGTTTCCTTAAGCTCAGATTTTGGTTTTTCTTCCCATGATTTCTTGCCAGGGCCGTGGTACACTAATGCTTTCATGTTTCTTATTTTAAGTAACGGTAAATAGTATAGGTCAAAAGTACCTTCGCCTACAGGTAGGATGAATGATGAACGTCATAGACATAAATGACCCTTATCATATATAAACTTTAATAAGTATCACCCGCTTTTGCCAAAAAAGTAACAATCATCACTTTTTCAATTGAAACTGATCACTTATTACCGTTTTAAATGATGGATATTTGACTTATGGAAAATGCGGCATTGTTAATTGCTATTATACAAAATGCTATAGACGGCATCATTACTATTGATGAACGCGGGAAAATAGAATCTATTAACCCATCGGCCTGTAAGCTTTTTGATTATACTCCTGAAGAAGTTATCGGTAAAAATGTTTCCATGCTAATGCCGCCGCCAGATAAACTACAGCATGACGAATATTTGCAGCGTTACCAGCGTACCGGGCACGCGCATATTATCGGTGTCGGCCGTGAGGTTGTTGGCTTAAAAAAAGATGGCGCTATATTTCCCTTCCGCCTGGGCATTAGCGAGGTGCAATATTCGGGACGAAAGATATATACCGGTTTTATTCATGACCTGAGCCGAGAAAAAAAAGCGGAGAACCAATTGAAGGAATATGCTGCACACCTGGAAGAACTGGTAGAAGAAAGAACACAATCGCTGAAAGCAACGGTAGAAGCCTTGCAAATGGCAAAGGAGGAAGTAAGCTTATCACTCGAAAAAGAAAAAGAGTTGGGTTTATTGAAAAGCCGCTTTGTATCTATTGCTTCCCATGAATTTCGTACACCTTTAACCTCCGTACAATTGTCGGTATCCCTAATTGAAAAATATGCGGAACCCTTTAACACTCCTAACATCAGTAAACATGTACATAAAATAAAAAGCGCGGTAGGCAACCTTACTTCTATATTAAATGATTTCCTTTCGCTGGAAAAACTGGAATCAGGCATGCAGGAACCGACCTACTATGATTTCGACCTCGTCGAATTTTCCGAAGCGATTACGGAGGAAATGCAGATATTGGCCAAACAAAACCAAAATATCATTTACCAGCATACCGGTATAAAAAGCACCGTCAGGCTGGATCAAAACTTGTTGAAGAACTGCATTGTTAACCTGGTTAATAACGCGATCAAATATTCTGGCGAAAATACTTTTATCGGTTTTACAACCGAGATCAATAAGCGTGAATGTATCATTACGGTCAGCGATAATGGTATCGGTATCCCGGAAGCTGACCAGAAACATTTGTTCGAGGCATTTTTCCGGGCGCATAATACGGGCACTATTCCCGGAACCGGTCTTGGGTTAAATATTGTGGCCCGTTATACCCACCTAATGAACGGGAAAATTGATTTTAAAAGTGATGTAAACCAGGGTGCCTTATTTACTATAACCTTCCCCATGCTATGAATGAAAAAGTACTGATCATTGAAGACAATGACGATATACGCGAAAATGTAATTGAGATACTGGAACTTGCCGGCTATACCGTTTCTTCGGCTAAAAATGGCAAGGAGGGTGTTGAACTGGCTTTTAAAGATGTGCCGGCTATTATACTATGTGATATCATGATGCCTGAGCTGGATGGTTACGGTGTATTGTATCTGCTATCTAAGCGACCAGAAACAATAGCTATACCCTTTATATTTTTAACAGCTAAAGCCGAACATTTTGACAGGCGCAAGGGCATGGAGATGGGTGCCGATGATTACTTGACCAAGCCATTTGATGATATGGAGCTTTTAGGCGCTATTGAAAGCCGGCTGAAAAAGAAAGAAGGACAGCAAGCCTTTTACAGTAAATCACTTGACCGTTTAGATACGTTAGTGGCTAAAAGAGATGGCCTCGCTGCCCTACATAAAATTATAGTAGAACGTAAAGCACGGCCATTTAAAAAGAACCAGGTAATTTATTATGAAGGAGATAAAGGGACCGGTTTGTATCTATTGCTTAGTGGTAAAGTTAAAACGATAAAATTGGCAGAAGACGGGCGCGAGTTAATGACCGGCATTTATGCTGCTGATGATTACTTAGGTATCAACTCCACGTTATCAAACGAGGAATATACGGATACTGCCACCGCCTTGGAAGATTGTTTATTATGCTTAATCCCTAAAGAACAATTGGAACAATTACTAAATCTATATCCTGAGGTTGCCCGGGAGTTCATTAAGCTATTAGCTAACGATATTCGCGAAAAGGAAGAGCAGTTGTTGCAGATGGCTTATCATTCCGTCCGTAAAAAAATGGCGGAGGCATTGTTGCGCTTGCAACGCCAAAGCGAAATGGACGCTTTCAAAATAGCGAGAGAGGACCTTGCAGCTATGGCCGCCATAGCAACTGAAACGGTAAGCCGTACCTTATCTGATTTTAAGGAAGAAGGTTTGATAGACAAAAAAGGCAGCACTATCACTATCCTCGACCTTGCCCGGTTAACCAAAATGAAAAATTGACAAACATCATTTTTCTGTTTGACTATGCTCATGGCGGGTAACTACCTTTCATGCTACCATTGCAGTATGAAAGTAGTAGCTTATAGTGTAAAACCTTTTGAAAAGGAGTTCCTGGCGAAAGCCAATCAAAAAAAACATGACATTACTTTAATTTTCAATTCGCTGAGTTTGGAAACCGCTGTCTATGCTGCTGGAAAACAGGCGGCAATTGTATTTACAAGTGATGATCTTTCGGCTGAAGTAATTAATAAATTATCAGAATTGGGCATTAAGTATATCACAACATGTTCAACTGGATTTAGTCATATAGATAAGGATGCAGCAGCGAGACATGGAATCAAATTAGCCAATGTTCCCCAATACACGCAGCTGCAAGATATTGCAGTTCAAACCATTAAAAACCTGGATCGGTGGGAATTAAATAAATGTATCGGTAAAGCCTGCATTTGTTCCAATGGATGCAGAACAAACAAAAAAACCTCCGGTTAAGCTGGAGGTTTTTTATTAAGGGGTATTATAATATATATACCGCAAGCATTGTCAAATTCACAATAATACTTAACGTAATAAAGCCAAGCGTAACCCTAATGCCAGAGCCGCCCATACCCACAATTATATTACCCAGGTATAAGCCAAATGTAACAGGCAATACAATAGTTGGTGCATCATAATAATACATTAATACTGCAGGTATCGGCAGGAATAATACGCCCTGAAAAATCAGGGAGATTAAGAACCAAAATGTTTTGTTACTAGCTTGGTTATCTGCAATCGCCAGTATTTTTTCCCAGGTATTAGTAGTTGTTTGCTCAGATACATTAAGATGCACCAATGTGTTTATTGTGGTTTCCATTTTGATTTGTTTTATAAACAAATATGCTGTGAATGAACAGCTTATAAAATGACCGATATCATTTAATAAATGACCTAAGGCACTTTAATGAACGGATGATGTAACCTGTAATAGCGCTTAACCCTGATCCTGTAAACATCATACAATAAGGTAAATGCTAATATAGCCATAGGTATAAAGAAGGCATGAAAACCAAAATAGCGAAACAAGTAGGCCCCCACCAAAGCACCACACATAAAGCAAACAATAATAACTGAACGCAACTTTATTTTCGCTTTTAGCAATGCTCGTTCTTCTGTGTTTTTTTGGAGTATTTGGGCCATTTCAATACCGAGATCGGTGAAGGTGCCTGTTAAATGAGTTGTCCTAACGGCTGAACCGGAAATGATAGATACCAGCGAATTTTGCAGGCCCATGGCAAATAGTAACCCGCCTGCAAATATTTCTTTTGCAATCAAACTATGATCATATTGATAGCCGCATAAAGCTGTGCCAAGCAAGATGACCATTTCAATGAGCACCGGCATTACATAAGAAAAGCGCTGATTTCGACCGATAAAAGAAACGATAAAACTTGATATAAAAGCACCAGCCAAAAAAAGGAACATCCATAATGCGACTACTCTTGCAGTTTTCCAATCTTGCATAGCAATGCGTTCTGCAAATAAGGCCGCATGGCCGGTTACGTTGGTCGTTAATACAGAGAATGCTAAAAATCCCGCGGCATTAACAAACCCCGCTGTTATACAAAGAAGCGAAGCTAGTTTTACATTATGAGCATAAGTGCGTTTGGTGCCGAGATGCCTTAACATATTTTATAAATATCGGCATAATTGATTAGCTATTTTCAGGAAAAACAAGTAAGGGGATATTAATATGACCGGCCATCTTTTTTGTGTGGCTACCCCTTAAAATACTATCTAAGAAATTATGCTTCCTGTGAACCATTGCCAACATATCAATCTGACCGTGTTCACAAAGCCAATTCAAACCCGATTCTATTTTGTCCTGTTTAATAATGCGGTAATAAATTTGCGGGTAGTTAGCTTTATTGGATATTTCTATCAGGAACTTTTCAATACTTTTTTCAAACTTTAGCAGGTGGCTGGTTCCATTATAAATATGTGTTAGCAAAATTTCTGCATTTAATAATTTGGCAAAAGCTACTAACTCGTAAATTTCTTCCAGATCATTTTCCGGATGCTCAAAATCTATAGCAAAAGCTATTTTTTTAACAGGGGTAAACTTAGCTGTATTAGGGACGATCAATAAAGGTTTGATACAGAATTCAATCAGTTCATGGGCATGATTTCCCAATAAAAATGTGCTTAACCCATCTGATTGATGTGATCCGGCGATAACTAAGTCACCTTTTTGTTTTAAAATTGAATCATTAACAACTCCTCCGACAGTTCCCACGTCATTTAAATAATCCACGGGTGGCCTGAAAGTATCTGTATGGTCGGTTTGCTCCAGGTGCGCTTTTAAGCGCTTTAATTCTACAATAGAATCATCAAGTAAAATATCACTCTCATCCTGCGGCCAGACACTCATGCTAGAGATAGGCGTTCCTGCTGGGATTGTAATTGTATTACAAAGGAAGATACCGGCTTTAAGCTGCTTGGCCAGTATGTATCCGTATTCAGCCGCATGCTTTGCACTCGCTGAAAAATCAGTGGCGATTAATAGTTTTTTCATGATAGGTAAAGTTGCTTAACTAAATGCATTTTGGGAATGATTTTAGTCACTATTAAAAGTGTTTGTCATCATTGCCGGGTAAATGAATATTTGAGAAGTTTGGCTCCATGTTAGGTGAATTAAACGAAGCACAAATTGAAGATTTGTTAATGAGCCTGCCTGTTGGCCGTATTGGCTGTCATGCAGATGGTATTACTTATATCGTGCCGATAAACTATGCCTATGAAGATAATACTATATACGCTCATTCTGCCGAAGGGATGAAAATTAACATCATGCGAAAAAACGCTGATGTCTGTTTTCAGGTAGATGCTATTGATGACTTATTAAACTGGGAAAGTGTAGTTGCCTGGGGAAAGTTTGAAGAGATAACTAACATGCAGGAAAAAATGCATGTTATGCAAATGATTATTAATAGAGTTATGCCATTAATGCGGGGCGAAACTGCGCAGCCCTCGCATGGCTTTACTGGCGATGCAAGCGATGTTGGTGAGGATATGGAGTTGATCTTATATAAGATCAACTTGACAAAAAAGACCGGAAGATTTGAGCGGGGGTAATTTGCAAATCAGCTTTTGGAATTTGCAAAGATAAATTGGCTACTAAACGGATACCCAAATGTTGTATTTGAAAAGTGAGGTATCGAAAAATTATAATATAAAACCTGATATGCATTAGTAACAAATGAAATATAAAAAGCCCATGATCATTACGCTTATAATTTTCGGGACTCTCCTGATGATCCTTATTATCGGTAGATTGAATTTATTCATCCGGTTTAGCAAAGAAGTAAAAGAACTCTTTGCTAAATCAAGGTCTATTTCAGGCAAAAAATTTACCTATACGCAATTAGCCGGTTTACCTGAACCTGTGCAACGATATTTTAAACTTATTTTAAAAGAAGGTCAGCCATATATTAGTTATGCAAGAATTACACACGACGGGCAATTTAAAACCGGATTAGATAAAAATTGGATAAACATAAAAGGCGAGCAATATGCCACTACCGAAAAGCCAGGTTTTATTTGGAAAGGTTCTACAACAATGTTTACGGCCCGTGATATGTATATTGCAGATAGCGGACGGCTTGTTGTTTCACTTTTCTCAATTTATAATATTGTAGACGGCAGAGGCAAAGCATTTGACCAGGGCGAATTACTTCGTTGGCTTGGGGAAAGTGTTTTATATCCAACCAATTTATTACCAA
>JAQBOY010000322.1 GCA_028287805.1 Mucilaginibacter sp. | reverse complement strand
ACAAAAACGCGATGAAGTAAAATGTATTCATGGTTAAATATTACAAAACCTTTGACCCCTCGAAAAAGAGTTTGGCAAAGGTATAAAACTTCTTTATTGATTTAGAGGAGCCTCAACTAATTTGTCTTTTCCGTAAATAAAATCTTTTCTTAAATAATCTGCAGGTACAATATCACCATCCAGATATATTGCTTCCTTAGGGCAAGCCTCTTCACATAAGCCACAAAATATACAGCGCAGCATGTTTATTTCATAAACTGCAGCATATTTTTCTTCGCGATATAAATTTTCTTCTCCTGGCTGACGCTCTGCTGCTATCATGGTTATAGCTTCCGCAGGGCATGATAATGCGCATAAGCCACAGGCCGTACAGCGTTCCCTGCCATCTTCATCGCGTTTTAAAGAGTGCATGCCACGGAAATTTTCAGAAAACTCCCGTTTTTCTTCAGGATAACTGATGGTTACCGGTTTCCTGAAAAAGTGTTTCATGGTAATTGCCAATCCCTGCAAAATTGCAGGCAGATAAGCCCGCTCTAAAAAATTAAGCGGCTTTGATTCAATTACTTTTCTTCTATTACTTAATGATTCCATCTTTATCCTCTAATAAAAGTAATCCAAACCCCTGTTATAATAATATTAGCTATAGCTAAGGGTATCAAAATTTTCCAGCCCAGATCCATTAACTGATCATAGCGGAAACGGGGAATAGTCCACCGTACCCACATGAAGAAGAAAATGAAGGCAAATATTTTTATAAACAACGCTACAACACCCAATATGGTCACCAGGTTATCTGACAAACCTAAATGATGCATGAACGGGAAATTATAGCCTCCAAAATACAGCGTAGCCATTACTGCAGACGAAATAAACATATTGATATATTCGGCAAACAGGTAAAATCCTAATTTCATGGATGAATACTCCGTATGATAACCGCCAACAAGTTCGGTTTCACATTCCGGCAGGTCAAAAGGTGTACGATTGGTTTCTGCAAATGCACATACAATAAATAAGAGGAAACCTAATGGTTGTTTAAATACATTCCAGGTAAACCACCCATTGGCCCAAAAGCCATGCTGCTGTTCTGCAATTTCCCGCAAGCTTAAAGTTCCGGTTACCAATAACAGGGCTATGATAGATAGCCCCATAGATATTTCATAGCTGATATTTTGTGACGCCGCGCGTATAGCACCCAACAATGAATATTTATTGTTTGACGCCCATCCGCCTATCATTACCCCATAAACACCTAAAGAAACCACACCAAATATGTATAGGATGCCTACGTTAATATCGGTTACCTGCAAGTCAATGATCCGCGAACCAATGGTTAGTTTTTGTCCCCATGGAATCACTGCAGAGCCAATACAGGCTGTCATGATAGCTAATGACGGACCTACTATAAATAAAAAGCCACTGGCATTTGTTGGGATGATCTCTTCTTTCAAAAACATTTTGCCGCCATCAGCTAATGGCTGTAAAATTCCCCACGGACCAGCGCGGTTAGGGCCAATTCTGTCCTGGAAAAATGCCGCGACTTTACGCTCGGCATAGGTAGAATACATGGCTATCACTAAGCTGATTGCAAAAATGATAAACACCAATACAAATTTAATTACTATTTCTGCTAATTCCATTATAAGCGTGTTTCGCGTTCAAATTGTTCTTTATTAGCCTCTATTAAAACCGGGTTGCTTTTAACCACGGGTAAAGGCTTTAAAGTTTCATAATGATTGGCACTGATAACTGAGTGATGTGATACTTTACGGGGTCCTTCAATTACCCAATCAGCAGTCTTTTTCTTGTCAAAGCGGCAGGTATTGCAAATAAATTCTTCTGCTTCACCATACTCATCTTTACGTGCTGTTACCCGTAACACCTCTTCTCCCTTATACCATAAGGTTACTTTTCCGCAGCATTTATCGCAATCGCGATGTGCCTCAACCGGCTTGGTAAACCAAACACGATTTTTAAAGCGGAAAGTTTTATCAGTTAATGCACCTACCGGACAAACATCAATAACATTACCAGAAAAATCATTATCAACAGCTGCTTTAATATAGGTTGATATTTCTGAATGATCACCGCGGTTTAATATGCCATGTATACGGTGATCAGTAATCTGATCAGCTACATAAACACAACGATAGCATAAAATGCAACGCGTCATATGCAATTGTATTTTGTCGCCTATGTCTATACGGTCAAAGGTACGGCGGTCAAACTCATAACGGGTTTTAACTGCACCGTGTTCAAAACCTAAATCCTGTAAATGACACTCGCCTGCCTGATCGCAAATCGGGCAATCCAGCGGGTGGTTAATTAATAATATTTCAACTACGCCTTTACGTGCTTCTATAACTTCGGGCGAGGTAATGTTTTGTACTTCCATACCATCCATTACCGTAGTACGGCAGGATGCTACCAGCTTTGGCATTGGGCGCGGGTCCTTTTCAGATCCCTTGCTTACCTTTACCAAACAGGTACGGCATTTACCGCCACTACCAGCCAGTTTTGAATAATAGCACATAGCAGGCGGAACAATATCACC
>JAQBOY010000454.1 GCA_028287805.1 Mucilaginibacter sp. | reverse complement strand
AATACTTGTTCTCCTGCTTTCAAGAGAAGTAATATTCTCATTGCATGCCCAAAATAATCCGGTGCTTGAAGGAATTGCTGATGCGGGAGTGATCAATTTTAACGGGAAATACTACCTGGCAGGTGTTAATACCAATGGAGGTTTTTATGTTTCAACTGACCTTATAAAATGGGAGGGGACAGTGCATGTCAACTGCATACCTGATAGCATTTGTTTACTTTTAAAATAGCAATGATTAAAACTATAAAAATTTATATAATCTTTTTGATGATAATAGGCTTGTTAGCAGGCTGTGATCATCCAAATAGGAGCATCAATAACGGGCCAAAATTAACACAGGTAGTCAATAATTACAGTCATGACGGAATGATTCACTTATCCGGAGGGTCTTTTCAAATGGGAACTGATGATCCTGATTTTCCAGACGCTAAGCCCGCGCATAGCGTTGTTGTCAAAGATTTTTGGATTGATAAGCACGAAGTTACTAACGCTCAATTCAGACAATTTGTTGATGCTACGCACTACCTTACAATTGCTGAGCAGCAACCAAATCCGGCTGATTTCCCCGGTGTTGATCCTGCTATGATTGTCCCAGGTTCGGCAGTTTTTACACCACCCGATCATCAGGTATCTCTGGATAACCCGATGCAATGGTGGAAATATATTCCCGCGGCAAGTTGGCAACACCCTTTGGGCCCGGGCAGCACCATTAAAGGGCGAGAAAACTATCCTGTTGTTCAGGTATGTTATGAAGACGCGCTGGCCTATGCAAAATGGGCCGGTAAGCGGTTACCTACCGAGGCTGAGTGGGAGTTTGCTGCCCGTAGTGGAAAGCCAGGTGCAATATATTACTGGGGAAATGAATTACATCCTAACAGAAAGATAATGGCCAATAATTTTCAAGGCCATTTTCCTGACCATGATTTAGGTACTGATGGTTTTAAAGGCGTAGCTCCTGTAATGTCATTCCCGGCTAATGCTTTCGGGCTTTATGATATGGAAGGTAATGTTTGGGAATGGTGTAATGATTTTTATCGGCCTGACTATTACAGCCACAGTCCCCAAGCTGACCCTACAGGGCCAGCAGACAGCTTTGATCCTGATGATCCAAAGTCTGTTGTGCGTGTTCAAAGAGGCGGCTCATTTATTTGCAGTGAGCAATATTGTATGAGGTACAAAGCCGGAAGCCGTGGAAAAGGCGAGGTTAAAAGTGCTTCCAATAATTTGGGTTTCAGGTGTGTTGCCGATTCACATTGACCTTGATCGTCTTGACGCTGCTATTACTAAGTGCCTATATGTGAAATTCTGATAATGGAAATTAAATCAAAACTTAAATTATGATCATGAATAAAATAATAAAGCCAACTCTTGTTGTCCTAATATTTGTTAGTGCGACCTGCCTGTTCGCCTGTGAGCAGACGCAAAAAAAAAATGAAAAAAATGATGTAGCAGTTACCTCATCAAAATCAAAGCTTCCTGATGGCAAAAACTTTCAGGCAACAATACGCGGCAAACAAACCGCCTTATATGTGTTGAAAAACAAAAACGGCGCGCAGGCTGCTTTTACCAACTTTGGTGGGAGGTTGGTTAGTTTACTGGTGCCAGATCAGCGCGGAGTGATGACAGATGTGGTTGTAGGCTTTGATAGCTTGGCGACCTATCAAGCTGCCGCAGATTTTTATGGCGCCAGCATTGGCCGCTATGGCAACCGTATTGGGCACGCCAAATTCAGTCTGGATGGTAAATTATTTAGTTTGCCGGCAAATAATGGGCCGAATACACTGCATGGTGGTAAAGAAGGCTTTGACAGTAAGGTTTGGGATGCCAAGCAACCGGATGAACACACTTTAGAGATCAGCTACCTGTCTGCAGATGGTGAACAAGGATTTCCCGGCAATTTAAAGGTAAAAGTAATCTATGAGTTGTTGGAGAATAATAGCTTAAGAATGGCCTATAGCGCTTCTACCGATAAAAAAACGGTAGTTAATTTGACCAACCACACTTATTGGAATTTGAATGGCTGCGGTAGCGGTACTATTTTAAACCATATGTTGCAAATTGAGGCCGATGCCTATACGCCGGTTGATACAACCCTTATCCCAACCGGCAAATTAGCGTCTGTTGCCGGCACTCCGTTTGACTTCCGTAAGTCTGTAACAATAGGTGTGCGGATTGAACAGGCAGATGAACAGCTAAAAAACGGCAAAGGTTATGATCATAATTTTGTATTGAACAAACATGAAATACCAAAGCCTGTTGCTGCCATTACCGGCGATAAAAGCGGGATAACGATGCAGATTTATACTAGTGAGCCGGGAATCCAATTTTATAGTGGCAATTTTATGAAAGGCAAAAGCACTGTAAAGGGAGGTGCCAAGAATTACTATCGCACAGGCTTTTGCCTAGAAACCCAACACTATCCAGATTCCCCAAACCAACCCACATTTCCATCAACTGTACTAAAGCCGGGGCAGATCTATCAAACGATCACCACCTATAAATTCACTGTCAAAGGGCAAAAATTTGCATCCAACAAGCTAAGCGGTCAATTCTCGCCAAAAAAAGCCTGTTATATTCCAAAATCAAGGATTTTAGCTAACAGGTAAGCAGTAGTTATGGCATCATCTAATTATTATATGAATATTACGCTCGATATTATAATGTTCCGATCGGTTCAAACTACACAAGGAAAATAATTACTGGTTCAATTACCCATTAGGCGTCATTGTTCAATTTGGGCTCGACGGCCATAGTTTGAACTGCGGCTGGGATCTCCTATTTTTAGGCGATCTTCCAGTCTCTTCCGGCTTGTCATCATCCGCTTTCATTGAAATAGTGACTGCTTTCGCATTCAATAAATTATCGGCTGCCGGTTATTCCCGGAGGGATTTGTATTACCCTTGTATCATCCTGATATTCAATATTTTATAATGGCTTAATTTCTTACTCACCGAAACACTCACCACTTTTTTGAGTACAGATTAATTGCAAATCTTATTAAGATAAAGATAAGTAAATTCGTTTACTCTGTCAAGTTTAACAATTCATCTAATTTGTGATGATATTTTCGTTACAAGTCAAACTTGTGTTTTTAGATCGGACTTTATTTAAAGTCCGTTTATCCGCCTATCTGAAATTAAACAAGAATTGAATTAGATATAGGTTGATTGTTTTCAAAGAATTTTTGGGGCTTTAAGGGAGACTTCTGGAATTAGCGAGATTGTTACCTTTATTGCAGAAAAAACTGTTGTAAGAAGTAATTAGAAAATAATACGTGCTTCAGTTTCAAGAAAGATTTTAACAATGAAATTATACTTTTTAATTGATATATATATATAACATAAATTGCCACTATAATTTCTAAGAACCAAAAAAATCTTGTAGGCTAAGTGAGAATTTAAATTGCAAGCATCAAAAAAGAAGATCTAAAAACGCAAAACCTTGCACATGAAAAAGATATTAATTGTAGCCCTCTTTTATTCCACAATTAATTTACTGTTTTTTGGGAGTTTTAATACAACTAAAGCGCAAACTCCGAGAAACAACAGGAAGATTGATTCCTTGAGATTAGATTCCTTATTAAAGAAAATTCCTGATTCCGTAAAAAAAGAGATTGCCGATTACGGAAAAAAATCTTTAGCAAGATTCAATAAATACAACTCATTAGAGGCTTCAAAATCCAAAACTGATTTTGAAAATAATATGGCCGCGGCCCTTAATTTGAAGTTAGTAGTAAGGGATACTGATTTTAAGTTTTCTCGCTTGCATATCTTTGGTGACACCTTATTTGGCGATTATGATCACATCATTAGCAATAAGGAGTATCGTGAATATTTTATACAAAGCCTCACTGATACGAGTCATTTAGTTAAATTTAATAATAGTGAACTATCATATTATACAACAACAACATTTGATAGTTATCACGATGGATGTATATACTTTAATTATGGGAGTACAATGAAAACTTTGTGTTCGGATGGAAAGATAACAGAAATTTTTCCTAAGTACCAGGACATGTTAAATTATACTTACAAAATAATTCTTTATAAAAATCGGGCGATTTTAATACGAACAAAAGATATAAGTGAATTTGATATTCGTAGCCAAAACTTAATTTGGAAATACGATATTCCAAAAAATGCAAGTGTATACAGCTTGCTAAAAGGCGATACCTTATTTTTCTCAACATGGATTAATAAAGCTGCAACTGTAGTTGCATATAATATTGAAAAACAATCGATAATATGGAAAAAAGTATTTGAGGAAGATTTGCCACGTTATTCTCATAGTATTTATGATGCAGATTATTTATTGTTTCAGGACAATAATACGCTTGTTTTACCTACAAAAAGCACCTGTTATATACTTAACATGAATACAGGAAACGTTACAGGAAAAGTAACATGGCAGATATTTTTTGGAGAAGGCGGAGAGTATGTTTTTTTTAAAATTAACAATAATGATTTATTCATTGATGATTTTGCCAATAATCAGAAAACTATAAAATGTATCGATTTTGGAACTAATAAAATTAAATGGGAACTTAAAGACGCTTACTTTATTGGACTTTATAAACAATACGTGGTTGCATACACATCCGGCCAAAAGTATTATTTGATAATTGATAAATCGACTGGCATTATAAAAAGTAAAATTCCCGCACCAATAAGTAATATACCGGAGTTCGATTTTATTGGAAATTATATTTTGATTAATGAATTTGCCATTTATAAATAAGCGAAAAATCGAAATTTGAACTTTTATCATTTTAAAATTCAATTACAGATCAACGGGGCTCACTTATTTTTGTAGTATGAGAAAGGTATCATTTGGTATGAACATTAGTCTGGATGGCTATTGCGACCACACCCTAGGCGAACCAAGCGAAGAGCTGATGGAGTATTTCACTGTAATGATGGATGATGTGGATCTGCTCTTTTATGGTCGCGTCATGTATCAGCTCATGTTTCCCTACTGGGCCGATGTTGCAAAAGACCGTTCCGGTTCTGCCGCGGAGGTTCGATTCGCGGAAAGGCTTGTCTCCATTGATAAGGTGGTGGTGTCGCGATCCCTGGAAAACGTGGACGGCAATACAACGATCATCCGGAACGATCCGGCAGCTGAACTACGGAAACTGAAACAGCAGCCCGGCAAAACGATTTCGGTGGACACCGTAAGCATGTTGCCGGAACTGATGGCAGCGGGCCTGGTCGATGAATTTCATTTAGTGGTGCACCCCGTTATGGCGGGCAGTGGAAGACATTTACTCGATGCCGGCAGCCTTCCGGAGAACTTTAAGCTGGAACTGGTAGAAATGCAGACCTTCAAAAATGGCTGCGTAGCACTTTACTACCGTAAAAGGAATAATGTTAATTAATTGAAAAGGTAGAACAGCGGGACAAGCGGCAGCATGGCCGTGGCGACTTTTTATTCTAAAACCTTATCCGTCCTTTTAATATCGTACATATTATAAATCTGACGATGGCCACTGATGACTAAAAAAAAAGCCTGCAATTATTTGATTTGCAGGATTTAGTCTGTTTTAACATTGAACTTAGTGGTGGCGGCTATACAAATTACAAACCATTTTCTGGCTGATTTGCGTTTAACCGCGGATTTAGACCTGTAATTTTTCAGACTGCTTTGTTGCTATTTTCAGTGAATAAATAGTAAAGATAACTATTGGCACTATATACGTGCCACTGATTCTTTATACCGAAAAATTCTATTGTCGCTTTCGATGCATCATCCTTGCTGGATATGTATTTTTATTCTGATAAAACGAAAAAAGTTGTTATTGACGAGATTTTTAAAAAACTAGAGGACCGGCTTTGGATTCTCTCCCGCCAGTTTAAGCGTTCACGCTTAACTCAAAACAACAAAACCCGGCTTTTGGCCGGGTTTTGTTGTTAAGTGGAGCCGGAGGGATTCGAACCCTCGTCCTGTTTGTTAAATAAGAAACTAAATTTTTATATTTGAATAGTCAATAGGTTTGGTTACCTAAGTGACTACCTGAATATTGAGTTGATTATTAGTTATTTACTCGATAGACACACGCCACATGCGTGCGCCAGCAGGGGGCTGATATATGTTATGTTGACAAAGAATTAAGCCCGAAGATGGCACGTAATACATTTGCACAACAGTAGCAGGCCCCATAAGGGTATTACCTTAAATATCTTGTTTACCAAATCAATAGTTTTACTTCATACTATTTAAGTCGAAAATATTCCATAAAACTTATCACTACTGATGGATAAACTCCCAACCAAATAATCAATAACGTTAAAACCGATAAAGCTATAATGCTTACCCTGTAAAAAAATGGATTCGCTTTTTTTTCTTCGGATAGGATGCTTTTTTGTCCGGCAAACATTATGGTTATAATCCGGAGATAATAATACAAACCAATAACGCTGCTGATGACCAGGATTAAAGCCGTTACCCAAAGTCCTGCTTGAAGTCCTGCTGCCAGTATGTAAAATTTCCCAACAAAGCCAACCGTAAGCGGTATCCCGGCTAAGGAAAGTAAAGAAGAACTAAATATGCAGGCCAAAACAGGATGTTGCCAAAATAATGCTTTATAGCTTTCTATATCTTCCGCGTCCGTTTCTTTGTTGGATAAAATGGTCACAATGCCAAAAGCGGTTAAGGTGGTCATAAAATAGGCTATCAAATAAAAGCTAACGGCTTTTATGCTCATCATACTGCCAGGCATAAAAGCAACTAATAAATAACCGAGATGTGCAATGGAAGAATAGGCCAGAATACGTTTTACGTTTTTTTGCTGTACGGCAAGCAGATTGCCAATAATCATAGAAGCAATGGCAATACCGATTAAAATAAGCATGACAACCTTAAACCGGAAGCCATCAATCATTATAAAAAAGCGGAACAGCACTGCAAACACTCCGCCTTTAGAGGCGGTAGCAATAAAGGCGGTAACCGGTGCGGGCGCTCCCTGGTACACATCGGCAGTCCACATATGAAATGGGACCACTGCCAGTTTAAAGCCCACGCCTACCAACATCATTCCTAAACCTGTAAGAAACAGAGGGGATAATGATTGAAGCGAAGTTAGGCTGCGGGCAATCATTGAAAACTCCATGCTTCCAGTTTGAAGGTAAATTAAGGCCATCCCAAAAAGAAGAAAGGCTGAAGAGAATGCCGCCAGAACAAGGTATTTAATTCCCGCTTCTATATTATGATGCCTTTCCCGCAAATAGGCAATCAGGGCGTATAAACCAACAGTCAGAATTTCAAGACCCAGGAATAAAGAAATAAAATGCTTGCTAACAGCCAGCACACAGGCCCCAAGGGTACACAGAAATAGCAATACGTAATATTCTTTAGGGCTGTCTTCCTTTTCTTCAAAATAAATGTAAGAAAGAATATTGACCACCAGGCTTGAAAAAATGATCAGACCCATAATGAATACCGAAAACCCATCCATGATTAACAATGGTTCTATGTGGTAAGGAAGCAATTTTTGAATAAAAAAAAGAGAAGAAAAGGCGACGGCAAATAAAAACAGGCTACTTAGCTGGATTACACGGTGACTTAATTTTATCGCGATCAAAAGCATGATCAGGACGGAAGAACCGGCAAGTAATAATAGTGGCGTAAGAGCGAAAAAATCGTTACCTGACATAGCGTTATTCTTGTTTTTTGACCCGATATTGGTGTGCGTTTAATGGCGTTGCCTGATGATTTTCCTTTTGCGTATTTTTATTTTCGATTGGAAAAATATACTCCAATTTGTTAATCATCGGCTTAACTGTATTAATAACCGGTTGTGGATACAAACCCAGCCATACAATAGATAGCGTGAGAGCTGCCATTACCATTATTTCTCGGAATGAAAAATCATGAACCGGATCCTGTCTTTCTGATGGCCCTAAAAACACTTTTTGTACAATACGTAAGGAATAAATAGCAGAAAAAATAAGTCCGATTGTAGCTATTATAGTAAGCAATACATTGGCTTTGAAAGCGCCCACTAATATCAGGAACTCAGCAATAAAATTTCCTAATCCGGGCAAACCTAATGATGCCATGGCAAACAGCATTGCTATAGCTCCCATTTGCGGCATTTCGGTCCAAAGTCCACCCATGTGGTTAATATCTCGGGTATGCAGGCGTTCTTTCAGCATCCCTGCCATAATGAACAAGGCCCCTGTACTTATTGCATGTGTAACGAGTTGCATTACCACTCCCTGTAGCGCTAATTCATTAAAAGCAAAAATGCCCAGTATTACAAAGCCCATGTGGCTAACACTTGTATAAGCCACCAGGCGTTTAAGATCGGTTTGTGAATAAGCCAGGATGGCTCCGTAAATAATCCCGATCACACCAAAAAGCATCGCCCACGGCGCTAACTCCCGTGCAGCCTGAGGAAATAAAGGAAGAACAAACCTTAATATGCCATAAGCTCCTGTTTTCAATAGTAGTCCTGCCAGTATTAAACTTCCGGCAGTAGGTGCTTCGCTATGTGCATCGGGCAACCAGGTATGGAAGGGTACTATGGGTAATTTCACCACAAAGGCAATCATAAAACCCAGCATCAACCAAAAAGCAATACCAGGCGAAATAGCGGTTCCCAGTAATTCAAAGTAGTTGAAGGTATAAATACCAGTATTGCGGCCATGAATAAAATACAAACCAATTATGGCCAGCAGCATCAGCAAACCACTGGCCTGGGTGAAAATAAAAAACTTATAGGCAGCATATACCCGGTTTTCACTTCCCCATATGCCAATCAGGAAATACATCGGGATAAGCATCATCTCCCAAAAAAAGTAAAACAAGAACAAATCCATCGCCATGAATACTCCGGAAATTCCGGCCAGTATCCAAAGTAAGTTGAAATAATAAAACCCCACTCGCTCTTTCACATCGTTCCATGAACACAGCACTGCCAAAATTCCAAGAAAAAAAGTTAGTACAAGCAACAACAGGCTTAACCCATCAATACCCAGATGAAAGCTTATACCAAATAACGGTATCCAGTCGTGCCGGTAGTCTATCATCCAGGGGTTTGAAAGATGGATATTAATGGTGCGGTATTGGTCAATCCAAAAAAACAGCAAAGCAATAAAACCGGTTGATAGCGCACAAAGTGCAATCCAGCGTGACAGGTTTTTATTCCATTGTCCCAACATAAGCGCCAGTAAACCGCCTCCCATTAATATACCGATGAGATAAACAAGTATCATAACATTATTTGTATACTTAATATGATTATTGCACCTATAACCAATCCCATAACATACCACCTTAGTGACCCAGACTGGGTAAATGACAGGGATTGATAAAGCCGGATTGTGACAAACGTGATACCCTGATAAAGTTTATCAACCACATCGTTTTTGTTGATATTGGCTATAAAAACTATGGGCTTCACAATTAATACATTGTATAATTTATCAAAGCCCCAGCCCGAAAACCAGAAAAAGTAAAGGTTCATAGCAAATCCCGATTGCTTTAATTTTTCAATACGCTGCGGTTGTTTATAATAGAAAATATAAGCCAGGTAAATCCCACCAAAAGTTGACAGGGATGCCAGAACCTGAAATTGCAATTCAGTATTTATACCGGCTTTTAAAACTGTTTCGGGCAATACCTGGTGAAGCAGGTTTGAAAAAAGTGTAAAATGGCCAAAATTATGTGGCAGCTCTATGAAGCCTGCGAATAGAGAGAAAAAGGCCAGGATGATTAAAGGTACAGTCATTAGCTTGCCCGGATGATGACCAATGGCTGTTTTAGCTTCGCCCCAAAAAACAAGGATCATCATCCTGGTGGTATATAATGCCGTAATGAAGGCTCCCAGCAGGGCAATAAACCATAGCAAGGGATTTCCGCTTTGGCTGGCCCAGGCATACCATAGTATCTGATCTTTACTATAAAATCCGGCACTTATTAAAGGCAGTGCTGCCAGCGAGGCCGACCCAACGAGGAAGGTCCAGAAAATAACCGGAAGTTTATTTTTCAGTCCGCCCATTTTAAACATATTGTGCTCGTGATGCAATGCTTCTATCACAGCGCCCGCTGCCAGGAATAAAAGGGCTTTAAAAAAGGCGTGTATCACAAAATGGAAAATAGCTGCCGTCCAGGCGCCTACGCCCAATGCCAAAAACATATACCCGATTTGGCTAATTGTAGAATAAGCCAGTACCCGTTTTATATCATATTGCGTAAGGGCGCTTAAACCAGCAATAAATAAGGTTGCCGTCCCAATTACGGCTACTATCATTTGTGCTATCGGCGATAGCTGAAAAATAACATGCATCCTGGCGATAAGGTAAACACCTGCTGTTACCATAGTAGCAGCATGGATTAGCGCGCTCACGGGTGATGGCCCCGCCATTGCATCAGGCAGCCAGGTTTGCAATGGCAACTGGGCCGATTTCCCCACCCCACCGGCAAGTAACAACAGCGCTGTAATGGTAGCCATGTAGGCCCCCTGATGCCACAAAATCGGGGCTTTAGCCAAAACATCAGGAATAACCAATGTGCCAAACTGGTAAAAAATTACAAAAAGCCCAATAGCCATGGCCGTGTCGCCAACCCGGGTGATGATAAAAGCTTTACGGGCGGCATATCCGTTGGCCGGATTTTCATACCAGAAACCAATGAGTAAGTAACTGCACAATCCAACGCCTTCCCAACCCAAATACAGCAGTAATAAATTATCAGCCAATACTAACAGGAGCATGGAAAACACAAACAAATTCATACAGGCAAAAAAGCGCGAATAATCTTTGTCATCTGCCATAAAACCCACCGAATAAATATGGATTAGGGCTCCGATAAAGGTGATCACAAAAACAAAAATGAGTGATAAGGCATCCAGGAAAAGCGTAATCTTAGGATTAAAACCTCCTACTTGCATCCAGGTCCATAAGGTTTGCGAATAGTTACCAGTTGCCGGAGGCAGGGATAAAAAACTAATACCAATTATAAGCGTTATAATAGCCGAAAGGCTTACGCTGCCGGCGCCAATTATGGCAACCCAAACACGTGATACATGTTTGCCTGCCAGTGCCAGTATTAAAAAACTGACCAAGGGCAATGTTGGTACAAGCCATAACAGGTTGTTCATATTACTTTATTTTAAGTATTTTTTCCGCTTCCAAAACTCCTCTTCAAATTTTAAAACTATCCTTTCATTTCTTTCAACTTGTCGATATCCAATGATTTATGCTGATGATAGATTTGCAAGATCAGCGCCAGCCCGATAGAAACCTCTGCTGCTGCCATAGCCAGGATAAATATGAACATCACCTGCCCATCAGGCTGTGCCCAGCGTGAGCCTGCCGCCACAAACGCTAAACCTGAAGCATTCAGCATTACTTCTACAGATAATAACATAAAAATTATGTTCTTCCGGATAATAACACCGGCAATGCCCAGCACAAAAAGCAAACCGGCCAGCAACATCACCATTTCTATGGATATGGAGGATTTCATAATGTGTCGTCCTCCTCTTTTAAAAAACGGTGCAATACCATTTTTTTATGCTGCCCTATATGTGCCGCGCCCACCACCCCGGCCATTAATAACATAGCCGCCAGTTCAACACCGATGAGGTATGGCCTGAATAATGAAAGTGCTACAGCTTTTGGATTAACAGTTTGCAGGTTGTACGATGCCGCATGAGCTATAGCGATCAGGTAAAATAATTCGGCGAAAAGAATAGCCGATAAAATAGCCGGACCAATCCAAACCTTCGGTTTAAGCCATTCTTTCTCTTGTTTAGCAGTTTCTTTGCCCAGATTTAAAAGCATGATCACAAAAATAAAAAGCACCATAATTGCCCCTGCATAGATGATAATTTCAAGCAAAGCGGCAAACGGCGCACCCAGTAAAAAGAAGATCATAGATAGAGATAACAACGAAATAACAAGGTACAGCAGCGCATGCACCGGGTTATGCCTGGTGATAACCATAATTGTAGAAATCACGGTCACAAAAGCGGCTATGTAAAATACACTATCCATTTTCAGGGTAATAAACTGTGTATATCAACCGGTGGTTCCTCATTTCCGCCTTCGCCTTTTCCCTTTACACCTGCATCCAGGCCGGCAACTTTATAATAATTATAACCAGGGTATTTTCCTTGGCTATCTATCAGTAAATCCTCTTTCTCATAAACCAGGTTTTGCCGGTTGTATTCAGCCAACTCAAAGTCGGGTATTAGCTGGATAGCATAAGTAGGGCAGGCCTCTTCGCAATAGCCGCAAAAAATACATCTTGAAAAATTGATGCGAAAAAATTCCGGATACCTTCTGCCATTCTCATCTTCGGCAGCCTGCAACGAAATACAATCCACCGGACAAGCAGCGGCACATAAATAGCAACCCACGCAGCGCTCGCCCATATCCGGGTCACGGGTCAATACAATTCGTCCGCGCCAGCGCGGGTGCAGCACCACCTTTTCTTCAGGATACTGTATCGTTTCTCTTTTTCTGAACATGTGCAGAAAAGTGAGCCCTATAGTTCTTAACAAACTAATCATCATTTCTTTTTTAGTTAACAGTAATTCCGTATCCTCATTTATTCATCATTAACACAATCGCTCCCGTTATTAATAAGTTTAATAAGGCCACGGGTAATAATATTTTCCAACCGTATTCCATCAGCTGATCATACCTGGGCCTCGGAAGTGAAGCCCTTAGCAGGATGAAAAACAGAATAAAAACAAAAGTTTTCAGTATAAAGCAAAGCAAGGGAGGCAGAAATGCAGGCCCTAACCATCCGCCAAAAAACAGCGTAACCACCATGGCAGAAATGAGGGTGATACCCAGATATTCACCAATAAAGAACATCCCGAATTTCATGCCCGAATATTCCGAATGAAAACCGGCTACAAGCTCACTTTCAGCTTCCGGAATATCAAACGGCAGCCGGTGCGTTTCTGCAATACCCGCAATCAAAAAAACAACGAACCCTGCTGGTTGAGTAACAATAAACCAATATCCTTTTTGGGCAAGCACAATATCTGTAAGCCTGAATGAACCTGAAAACATCACCACCCCCATGAGCGAGAGCCCCATAAACACTTCATAACTGATCATTTGTGAAGCCCCGCGTAACGCGCCGAGCAGCGAATACTTGTTGTTGGAGGCCCATCCGCCCAATACTATGCTGTAAACACCCAGGGATGACATTGCCAGGAAGAAAAGCAAGCCAATGTTCAAGTCGGCGATGAGGATGCCCGGTGCATAAGGAATGATTACAAAGCTCATCAATACAGTGGCGCCAATAACAGCCGGAGCGATCACGAAAATTGTTTTATCAGCAAATGGAGGAATCCAATCTTCCTTAAAAAACAGTTTAATAGTATCGGCAACCACAATGAGCAAACCAAACGGGCCAGCACGATTTGGGCCGTACCTATCCTGCCAAAGTGCCAGCACCCGCCGTTCCAGCCATATTAGCCAGGCAGCAATTGTAGTTAATGTAAATAACACAATTACAATCATCAGGATATAGTAAAGTACCGTACTCATATCACAGCTTTAGTTAAAATTCCTTTTGCCGGCCATGCAATTCCGCTTAGTCCGGCAATGTTGTAAGGTATACCCGCCAAACCTTCGGGTAGTTCTTCTTTTATCCTTGCAGGCAACTCATAGTTCTCATCTTTGATCTGTACGTTCACAATTTCGCTTTCGCTGATATTTAAATTCTCCGCATCATGTTTGCTAACAGCGATATAAGGCTGAGGAGATCGTTCGGCAATACCAGGTGTATAAATACTGAGCTCTTCGGAGCCAAAGATGTGCGGCAAGGGTACAAGCAGCCATTCCCCGGTCGATGGTATAAAAGCCGGAGGTATATTATTGAGAAAAGCATTTTCAGCAACAGGCGTTTCAGAAAATAGCCTTTTGCCCGGATCGCCACCATACAAAGGTCCTCCAACCTCAATCTGGTATTTGTTAATGGACTGTACCGAATTCCAACCAGGTGCCCAGAAGAATGGAATTAATGGAGAAGGCGGCATTCCTTTAAAGCCCTCCATCGTAAACGACAAAGCTGAATCAGGATCTTCGGGTGGTTTGGGTTCACTTACATTTATGTTGGCCAGCATAGCAGTACGACCACTATAACGATGCGGTTCACGGGGAATTTTCTGTCCGTTAATGCGGAAGTCAGCGGGTGGGGCTACGGTTTCCGCCCCTTTAAATTGGGGCATTAATTCAACCATTTCGGCCATCAAATCACCTGGTGCAGCTAAATCTTCCGGACTTATTCCATTTTTAAATTGCCTGAACTCATCCAACCATCTCAAGCGTTCTCTTAAATTTTCATTTTTAGGTGTAAATACCTGGAAGAAACATTGTGCCCTTCCTTCGTTATTAACTATTGTCCCATCGGCTTCGGCAAAGGTGCCAACCGGTATTAATACATTGGCCCGGTTAGTCGTATTATTATGCAAATGATCAAGCACAATAACTTGCTTGCAATGGTCAAAAAATTTATCAATATCCTTTTTAGCACCTCTACGGTACAAATCATTCTCCAGAACAATCACGGTATCAGCTTCGCCCTTTTCCAAAACTTCTGCAGCCTGGTTTAATGATGGCGCCTGCATCATCGCCAACCCCATTGAGTTGCATTCAGGAACCACCAAACACAAGCTGGCTTTTTTATCTTCGGTACCCAGGGCAAACGCGATGTTGGAAGCGGCTTTAAGAATAGCTTCATTATATAAGCTCGTTCCGCAAATTATCAATGGTCTTTCGGCTTTTTTCAGGACATCTGCAATGTGCCGGGCAGGCTTTAAGGTATCGTCATCCATATCCTGTGATTCGGGAGCTGCATTGTTCAGACAATTCGCAATAGCAAAACCCAAACGGGCAATGTCATCTGGCGATATATGCCGACTATCTGATGCAACTTCATCCAGCTTGGTTTGGGTTGGATAAGCTATAAAAAGCGCTCCTTTTTCCTGCTGGGCAAACTCGCGTAGCGCGGCGTCATGCCAGGAAGGTATATTTATTTGCTGCGCGTTTTCAAAAGGCTTTTTATTTACAGCCTGCCGGAGTGCAAGCGCCAACCGTGGTGCAGAATTAGTCACATCTTCTCCCAGTATCAAAACCGCATCGGCCTCTTCGGTTTCTTTTAAAGAAGGCGTATGGATATGCCCGGAATTTATTGTACGGAGTATAG
>JAQBOY010000315.1 GCA_028287805.1 Mucilaginibacter sp. | reverse complement strand
TTAGCTTAACTTTTTTATATGACTGCAGAAATTAGTGATTTAGAAGCCCCGGTTATTAAAATTAATGGAATTTGTTATAATGTTAATTTAAATGATATAAAAGATTTTATTGTTCAGTGTGAATCCTTTATGGATGTTGATGGTGGCGAGTTTGAAATAATGAGTCAAACAATAGCTGATAACCTAATTGATAACATTAACCCCGATTTGCCTATTAAACAATTAAAACCGCAGCTTAAATTTTTACGCGAAGTTGGCTTTTTACTGAAGAATTTAATATCAGTCAATGAATAATAATGGGTTCAGTGCAAATAGCTTGGATATCCGGGAGTTGTAGAAAATATTGCATTAAAAATATTTACGCTTTCAATTAAAACTAAGGAAGCACAAAATCAGGAACAGTTAATTATAATTTATGATACCTGGTTTTGAAACTCAACGTTACTTTTAAGCAAATCATTATATTTTTCTAAAAGGTTAATGTATTTATCTTTCCAATAATTTTCATTTGTTTCTTTATAGTGATGGGTCTCAATATTTGAGCTTATTAATTTCATATTATTCATTGTTTTAGTTTCATTTCCTAAGAATAGATTTGGAAACTCAGCTGAAAAATCATAATTTAAAGCACATCCTATCCGATAAATAATATCTGGTTTTAAATGCTTTTGGTTAAACCAATTATATATTGATCTTCGGTTTACATTGGTTAAGCGTGCGAGTTCGCTAATGCTGTAGCCGTTTCTTCTGATTACTTTTTCGACTACTTCTCCATGATGTTGGTTCATAGTATATGTGTGTTTAAAGTTAGGTCTTGTGATATTAAAAGCAGAAACTAATATTCCCTGATATAAATTAGTAAGTAGGGAATACAATATAACTCTAATTGTTTTAAATAAAATTAATAAAATATATTATATCTTAATATTTTAATTAATTAATTATAAAGATATAATAATTAATTGCAATAACTAAAATTTTAATTTAGTTATTGCAAAAATTGGGTTGGCTTGCTTTTACTATCAATGCACATCCTTGCTTTTACCTACCAATTTAAAAGTGGCTGTTCAATACACTTATACCTGCTGCCAATTTTCTTTTTATTTTTAAAAAAAGGCACTATATAATATTGTGTTCTAGATAGTTTTATTGCCTTTTTTTAGGTTGAACGGTATAAATTATCATCCCATGTTTGTTAAAGTGATTTTTTTATAAAGAGTGATTTCGTTTAAAATGAGTAGATAAAACATCCTTAATCGCTTATTATATTTAAAATAATGTGTGTAAAAATTTGTGGTATATGTGAAAAAGTGTGAAACTTATATTTATACAATCCAATTCTTATTTATTGAGGTTTAAGCGGAATATAAAGTTGATTATTAATTACTTTTACTTTCATACAAGCTGAGGATTAAACATGGAGGAAAATAAAGTTAAACCAATTGACAAAAGACAACCGGAAGTGACGCCTAAAAAAATAAGGGAGTCTAAACACGAAAAAAATAAATCCTTTCCGGTAATAGGCATAGGTGGATCAGCAGGCTCGTTTACTTCGTTTGAAAAATTTTTTACCCATATGCCGCCAGATAGTGGCATGGCGTTCGTAGTGATCATGCACCTGCACCCTGATCATAAAGCTAATTTGGCCAGTGTGATACAGCAATATACCCCAATGCCTGTAATGGAAGCTACAGACGGAACAGAGATAGAGGCTGATAAAGTTTACCTGATACCGCCTAATAAAGATATGGGTATACATAACCGTAAACTACTTTTGCTTAATCCATCTAAACCCAATGGTTACAGTCAGCCTATTGATTATTTCTTGCAAAGCCTTGCTGATGATCAATGGAACCGGGCTGTAGGGATAATTTTTTCAGGTATGGGTTCTGATGGAGAAACGGGTGTACGGATGATAAAGGAAAAACTGGGATTAGCAATGGTGGAAGATCCCCAAACCGCGCAATACAGTAGTATGCCGTTAGCATCCATCGGAACTAATATGGTTGATTTTGTATTATCCCCGGAGGAGATGCCGATAAAGCTGATCCAATTTTTAAACCACCCGGTATTGGCAGAAGAAACTACCGAGCAGACTAAGACTGTAATACAAAATACCAATAGCATACAAAAAATACTCATGCTGCTGCGTTCACAAACAGGGCATGACTTTTCATTATATAAAAAAAGCACAATTACCCGTCGTATTGATCGGCGCATAGCTTTTCATCAACTGCCCGATTATGTGAATTATGTAAATTTCATCCGTGAAAATCCGCAGGAAATTGATATTCTGTTTAATGAGCTCTTAATTGGCGTTACTAAATTTTTCAGGGATGCCCCGGCTTTTGAATCTCTTAAATTAAAGATAGCTCATTTAATACACCAGAAAAATAATGATGACCCCATAAGGGTATGGGTAGTAGGCTGTTCAACAGGGGAGGAAGCCTATTCCATAGCTATCCTGCTGATGGAATGTATGGAAGCTCTTCGGAAAAAGAAACTGCCAAAAATTCAAATATTTGCTACCGATCTGGACGCCGGGGCTATTGAACATGCCCGCGGAGGTGTTTATCATGATAATATTATTGCTGATGTATCACCCGTGCGCCTGGAAAAATTCTTTATTAAAAAAGATAGTAATTATGTTGTAAAAAAGGAGCTGAGAGAAATGATTGTATTTGCACAGCATAACCTGATCAAAGATGCGCCTTTTACCCGTTTAGATATCTTATGCTGCCGTAATGTAATGATCTATCTCACATCGGAATTGCAAAAAAAGATCATTCCTATTTTTCATTATTCACTCAATCCAAACGGAATTATGTTTATGGGGCCTGCCGAAACTATTGGCGGCTTTACAGAAATGTTTACTGCCATAGATCCTAAATGGAAGATATTTGAATCAAAAGAGAGCAGTGTCAGTTTAAATAAAGTGATTGATTTTCCTTTTAATATTTCTAAGCAGCCAACAAATATAAGAGTGAATGAAGGGCACCGGTCATTAAATAAAACTTCGATGGCCGAAACCTTTAATAAACTATTGCTCGAAAAGTTTACCCCGTCGTCTGTATTGATCAATGATAGGGGTGATATCCTGTACAGTAATGGCAAAACAGGTAAATATCTTGAATTACCAAACGGAGAAGCCGTAATGAATATTCATAAAATGGCCCGCGAAGAGTTGCGTTATGTGTTGGGTAATATTATTCATCAGGCCCGTATACAAAAAGGTGTAGTGGTGATTAATGATATTAAAATTAAAGAAGATAACGAGGTAAGACTGCTGAACCTGAAAGCCGATTTGTTGGACGAGCCTGGTTTGCAAGGTATGGCACTGGTGATTTTTGAGGATCAGGGCCTCGTAAAAAAAGCCAACCGGTTTGTACGTAAAAGTAATGATAGTAATGGTAAGATGGTAGAAGAACTGGAGAAGGAACTGGTTTATACCAAGCAACAATTGAATAGTACTATTGAACAGATGGAAACTTCGCTGGAAGAGTTAAAATCAACCAACGAAGAGTTGCAGAGCACTAATGAAGAATTGCAAAGCACCAATGAGGAATCGCTTACTACTAAAGAGGAGATGCAATCCCTTAATGAGGAGCTGATGACCATAAATATGCAATACCAGAGCAAGGAAGATGAGCTTACCCGGTTAAACAATGACATGAAAAATTTGTTGGATGCAACAGAGATAGGCACTATATTTTTAGATAACAACATGCACATACTGCGTTATACACCACAGGTGCGTAAATTATTTAATTTAATTCCTTCTGATGTTGGCCGTCCCATTGTACATGTAGTATCAAACTTTGAATATCCTTCAATTGAACGTGATATTCAGGAGGTTATTGATAATTTGGCTATTAAAGAAATAGAAGTTAAAACTAAAAATGAGGAATGGTACAAGGTACGCATTATGCCTTACCGTACATTAGACAATTTTATTTCGGGCGCGGTGCTCACCTTTAATTTAATTACGCATTACAAACAGCTGGAATATAAGTTTAATACTGTAAGTGATTATTTTATAAATATCATTCATATGATAGATGAGGCTGCTGTGCAATTGGATCAGGAGTTAAAGATACGTGCTGCTAATGCGGCTTTTTTAAATTTTCTGGATATAAAAGAAAAACAAGCAATTGGTGTTTTTTTTACTGATCTTATACAAAAATATACTAAAACAGAAGTATCAGTTAAATTGTTAGAACAATATTTACGTACACCATCAGACGCAAACAAATCTCATAAAATTGAAGGTGAAAATGGTAAAGCACTTGAATTAACCATTACCCATTTTATGGATACCGGTATTAATATACCGCTTTTTGTAATGGTGTTGTTAAAAACAGTTGTAAATTGAAGGACATCATAGTATCGCACAGGCAGCAAAACGAAGGATTTAGTCAATTGCGTTTTAAGGCTGAGAAAGCGCTTAAGGAAATAGAACAGGATAATGTTGATTTGCAAGGAAAGGATATAAAGATTCTTATCCAGGAATTGCAGGTTTACCAGATTGAATTGGAAATGCAAAATGACGAGTTGAGAAGTGCCAATGAACAGTTGGAGCGGCAACAAATAAAATTTACAGGAATTTACGACCTGGCACCCGTTGGTTATTTTATTTTAAGCAATACCGGCCGGATTGAAGAGGTAAATAATGCCGGCGCCAAACTATTTGAAACCGGAAAAAATAATGTTATTTATAAAAAGTTACAGAATTTTATTGCGCGTGAGTATGTAGATATTTTTTATAGGTTTTACAGGCAAATGCTGATTACACGGGAAAGCCATACCTGTGAGTTGAAAATGATAGCCCAAAATGGGCGGGAGTTTTATGCCCATGTGGAAGGTATTGGGATTCATCAGATCATTAATTCTCCGGTACAGTGCTACCTGGCAATCATTGACGTGACAGAAAGAATACAGGCTGAAAAAAAACTGGCAGAAACCAAAGAACGACTGGAACTTGCCCTGGAAGCTTCGGCTGCCGGGATATGGGAGCTGGAATTAGATACCATGAAATTTTATATGGATGAATTTAATTACAAGCTATGCTCGGTACCCAATGGTTGGTTTGACGGTACGTATAAAACATTCATTAGTCTTATGCATACCGAAGACCAGGAAATGGTTGACCAGCATTTTCGTACTGCTTTAAATAATGAAAAAAAAATAGATGTGGTATCCCGTGTGCTCAATAGCGAAAACCAGCCTTGTTATGTAAGTATCAGGGGGCATATTGTTGCTGAGCCGGATGCCGGAAAGCGGTTTGTTGGTATTATGATAGATATTACCGAAAAAAGGCGCATGGAAGAAGAGTCGGCAAATTTGAAACAGGATCAGCAAAAGGTTATTACCCAGGCTATCCTGAATGCACAGGAGAGCGAGCGAAAGCGCATTAGTGATTCGCTTCACGATGGGGTTAGCCAGCTTATTTATGGTATTAAAATGAAGCTGGCCCTGCAACAGTCAAAAAGTGTGGATAATGCACCCGGTAACATTTATGAATTACTGGATATGGCTATACAGGAGATCCGGAATATTTCTTTTGAACTCGCACCTTCTATTTTAGCCGATTTTGGTTTGCCCATTACCATTGAAGAACTGGCTAAGCGATTGTCTACACCACAGATGAAGATCAAAACAAAGATCATTGGATTTAAAGAACGGCTTGGGTTGCCATTGGAAACCAATATTTTCAGGATGATACAGGAATTGATAAATAACTGTATGAAACATGCGGATGCCAATTTAATTACTGTAGAAATAAGGAAAGGCAAACAGATAGAAATTAAGTTACAGGATAATGGGAAGGGTTTTAACGTAAAAGCACAGGAAAACCATCCATCCGGTTCTGGTTTAAGCAGTATAAAAAACAGATTAAGTTTATATAATGGCAACATGGTTATTAGCTCAAACTCCACCACCGGCACTACAATTAAGATGAGCTTAGATTACAAAAATCATTAGAAATTAAATTTAATGGAAATAAAAAATGTTATTGTAATTGGCGCGTCGGCAGGAGGGATTAAAGCGGTTACAGAACTGATTAGTAAAATACCTGAAAATTTGCCGGTGGCTTTGTTTGTGGTGATCCATATGGCTAAAAATTCTCATCCTGATGTAATTATACACCAATTGCAAAAAAAGACTTCCTATCATTGCACTCTTTCTCAAGATGGGGAAGATATAAAAGCAGGGTATCTTTACATGGCAGCTCCCGACCAGCATTTACTGGTAAAACCCGGGTTAATACGGCTAATCAAAGGGGCTCATGAAAATCGATGGCGACCTGCAATTGATGTGCTTTTCCGCTCAGCTGCTGTAGCCTATGATTCGCATGTTATTGGTATAATATTAAGCGGCATGATGGATGACGGTACTTCAGGTATGTCAGCTATTAAGCGTTGCGGGGGCATATGTATTGTTCAGGAACCTGCAGAGGCAGAATTTATAGATATGCCGGTTAATGTATTAAGTAATGTAAATGTTGATTATCGCGTTCCAATAGCCGATATGGGATATATTATTGATGATATTGTGTCAAAACCCGTAACACGGGTATCATCAATACCGGAAGATGTTAAAATTGAAGCCGATATAACCGAACGTATGGTAAGCGATATTAAGGTGCTGAGTACGATAGGGACTCATAGTAATTTTACCTGTCCGGATTGTGGTGGCGGGCTTTGGGAAATTAAAAATGATGCGCACCGCCGCTATCGTTGCCATACAGGGCATGTATATACTGAAAAAGCACTGGTAGATAAGCAAGGTGAAGAAATGGAAGAATCTTTATGGATATCTATAAGAATGATGGAGGAACGACGAAATTTATTGCTTAATATACTATGGCGAAACCAGGAGACGGGTAGCATTCATGTTAACGGTTATCAAAACAAAGCCGATACCTTAAGCATGCATATTGAAAGATTAAAACATTTATTACTTTCCATCAGCAAAACTGATAACACTGATAAAAGTTATTTATAATAGTATAAATTGTAAAAAAGATAATTAGCCGCACTTGTTCATAAAACAATAACAGATAATGAAATAACAGATAATGATAAATATCCTCTTGGCAGAAGATCATAATATTGTCAGGGATGGCATACGATCTTTATTGGAAAAAGAAGATTATCTGCATATCAATGGTGAAGCTGTGAATGGTGCGGAAGCTTTATTGCTTTTGCAAAACGGTATCCAGGCTGATATTGTAATTGCAGACATGAATATGCCCATTATGGGGGGTATGGAATTGGCTGAACATATTAAAAAGCAATACCCCGAAATAAAAGTAATTATCTTAAGTGCGCTTGATCATGAAAAATATATTTTAAAAGCCTTTCAATCAGGAGTTAAGGGGTATCTTTTAAAAAACATCAGCTCAGATGAGTTAATATTTGCAATTAAACAGGTTTACAACAATAGTGAATATGTATGTTCAGAATTAACTTCCAGGTTTATAAACCGGCTTCTGGCCATACCAGAACCAGTTATATCTGAAGATTTACAGGGCATCAAATTTTCAAGCAAGGAAATAGAGATATTAGGATTTATAGCCGAAGGTTTCACTAACCAGGAAATTGCTGATAAATTATTTACCAGCAGGCGTACTATTGAAGGGCATCGTCAAAGTTTGATTGAGAAAACTGGTGCCCGTAATAGTATAGCCCTCGTTCGCTTTGCTATTTTACATGGTGTTATCAATTGAATTAGGTAATTAAATCTAAATTCATAATTAAATTTGGTAAATTCAGTATTTTCCCCGCTAATTATAAGTATTTATACTTATGTGTATAAAATTCTGACAGGTATATTTGATTTATACAAAGTATAAAAAAAAATGCCAGGTATGAAAATAGAAATTACACGGTCATTACTAAATTTTTTGATTGACCGGGGATATAATTATTGTCTTTCTAGAACGGTATGCATAGAAAATTATAATGCTGATATTAGCATTACCTTAACACCTGTAAAATATAAACCGCTGTTAAAAAAATTACCGTTAGCTTATGATACTTTTTTTGCTATAAAGGAAGAGCCTATGCAAATGGCCGAAGGTATTGATGAAACTATTATTTGGGTTGATTTGGATGAAGACATGGTAAAAGAGAATAGTGGTTTAATTTCCATGCACGCCTGAATAAAAAAAAGAAATGAAGCGTATTTTAATTATTGATAATGATTCTGCTATACTTGAAATTATGCAGGAAGCACTTTGTTATGCAGGCTTTGATGTTAAAGCCATTGAAGAGACTAATAATATATTTAACCTGATCAGTGATTATCAACCTGATATTGTACTGATTGATTACATTTTAAATGGTATTAATGGCGGCGAATTATGCCATCAGCTTAAAAAGGAATACTGTTTCCTCCCGGTTATCATTATTTCTGCTCATTCTAAAGTTTTTTTATCCCTTGGCAATTATAGTTGTGATGACTTTTTAGCCAAGCCATTTAACTTGTCTGACCTGATTTCAAGGGTTAACAGTCAGTTACAATTAAAAAATCAAACATCAATCAATTAGCGGTAATAAAGGCATACAAAAATTCAGGATATTTGTATTGCCGCAGCTTATAATTTCCCCGGTATAAAAATCATAATACCTATGAAGCCATCGATGCGCTTTGATTTTGTGATAGCGTTTATACGAAATAAAATCTGGAACCAGGAGCATATTCGTCAAAGGCCATTTTGGTTAAAATTATTTATACCAATTATACTATCGCTAATTATTACCTGGCTGATCACCCAAAGGCAGGCTTTATCAGGTGAGCATATTCAATATCTTTTATATTTCGCGGTAGTGATGATAAGCGCCACCTACGGCGGTAGCTTGTCTGCTTTGTTTGCCACCTTAAGCAGTACTGTTAATTGTTTACTGCTACTTAATAATACAGATTTTTTTAAAAGCTCAATCATCATTTTTCTTTGTGAAGGCTTATTGCTAACAGGCTTATTTTGGCTAATTGAGCTTATGTATGACCGGTTAAAAATCAGTGAGGAAAAATTCAGGGGGATTATTGAAAAAAGTTCTGAAGGGTTTTTGCTGGGAAACGCCGAAGGTGAGATTTTATATGTTTGCCCGTCATCGCAAGATATACTGGGTTATACAGTTGAAGAATTAATAGGTGTAAACCTGCATTCTCTCATTCATCCCGACGAGCTTAAAACTTTTAAGATCAATTTTCTCAAATTATTACAAAATGATGGACAGTCAATCATTTTTTTTCAACGCGTTAAAACAAAAGATAATGACTGGAAATGGATTGAGGGATGTGTAAATAACTTACTTAAAGATGAAAGAGTAAGGGCTATTGTTTTTCAGTACCGTAACGTTACCGCACGAATTAATCAGGACAAACAACGTGAAGACTTTGTGCATATGGCTTCGCATGAATTAAAAAGTCCGATTACGGCCTTGAAGGGTTTTTTACAATTGATACAACTGAATAATAATAAGGAAGTAAAAGATAAAGACCTTCACCTGATAAGCCGTATGGATATACAATTAAACAGGTTATTAGGGGTAATAGATGATATGCTTGATATTACCCGGATAAAAGCCGGAGAACTAAGATATCATTTTCAATGGTTCAACTTTGCAGAATGTGTGGTTGAGGTAATAGAGGCATTACAGGCAACCACTACCAGCCACTATTTAAATATTACAGAGGTAAAAAATGCCGAAATTTATGGAGACAGAGACAAAATAGGCCAGGTTATTAATAACCTGGTTACTAATGCCGTTAAATATTCACCCGGAACAAAAATAATTAACATTACTATGGTAAAGGAAATGGAATTTGTGAGTTTGAAAGTGAAGGATTATGGTATAGGTATAGCCAAAGACAAGCAGCGGAAAATATTTGAACGGTTTTACAGGGTAGATACTTTGCCTAAAGATACATTTCACGGATTAGGGTTGGGCCTTTACATTGCCATGGAGATCATTAAAAAACATAAAGGAAAAATGGGCGTAGATAGTGAAGAAGGAAAAGGGTCTGAATTTTGGTTTAGCCTGCCGTTAAATATATTGCCTGATGATGGATGGGGATTAATTAGTCAAGCCGGCAATAGAAAAATCTTACAGAAATAATTTTCTTTCACTTATTCACTTTAACAGAGGCGTTTATAAAGAAATAAACAGAAGTGGTAATAATTTGTTAACTAAATGTAAATAAATTATTAATTAAATGGAAATTGTAACAACCATATTTGGTGAAGGTAAAGATTTGAATGCGTTACAAATGAGCTGTAGGGGAATAGTTGTTTTCTTTATAGCCCTAATGCTTATCAGGTTATCGGGAAGGCGTTCATTTGGAGTACGAACACCATTGGATAATATAATTACTATTACATTAGGGGCCGTATTAAGCCGGGCTATAGTTGGCGCATCTGCATTTGTGCCTGATATTATTTGTTGCATTATAATTGTCTCCCTGCACAGGTTTTTTTGCTGGTCTATTGTTCACAATAATACATTTGCGCGCTTTATAGAAGGGGATAAGATCCCGCTCTACAAAGATGGTGAGTTTATCAGTAAAGACATGGAAAGAGCATTGCTACGTAAAGAAGAAATTATGCAGGGTGTCAGAAAATCCGCTTTAACTGAAGATATGAACGAAATTGATAAGGTATATATTGAAAGTAACGGAGAGATCAGCTCTATAAGAAAAAAGAAAGCATCTTAGTAGCTTTCCCCCTGATGTGTTTGCTCTATGGGGATCAAAAATGTAATAATAAATATCTTCCTATCGGCTAACAACCTATGATCTGATATGGGGTCAGTTAATTTGGCAGGCATCCGCGCAAGCTACACATGCAGCGGCACAAAGTTTACAGTGTTCTGCTTCATGTTTAACACACTCTTCTGCACACAGCCTGCAAACCTTTTCACAGAGAGTTAAATAGGGGATAATAATTTCTGAATTTCTTTTTAAAAGGCTTACCCCCTGCAAACAAATATCCGCGCAATCCCTATCCAGGCCGATGCATCGTTTCATTAAATTTACATCTTCTTCATTTAAGCAAGCGGTATAACAATCCTCACATGCTAAAAAACAATTCAAAAGCTTTTCAATAAGCTTATTAATGACTAAATTTTCCATGTATTGATTATTAATTATAGGTGTTACCCAATAATTAATACATTGGAAAAATAAATAGTTTTAAAAATTAAATTTAATTCATTAATAAAACAACAGAGAATTGAAGGCTCAATAATAGGTAAGCAGGAAACGCCGAAGCATAATTATTTTATCAGGCCGTTTTGCACTGCAAATTTTATTAAAGTTGCAGTGTTTTTAGAACCGGTTTTTTCCATCAGGCTTTGGCGGTGTCCTTCAATGGTACGCCGGCTTGAAAATAATTTGTCAGCTATTTCATTATTAGTGAAGCCTTCCCCTATAAGGTGCAAAACCTCTGATTCCCGTTCAGAAAGTTCAAAATCAACACTCACTCCCGATGCCGGTAAGATATCATTTAAATTCGAAAGCCGGTTAAGTATTTTAAAGCTAAGCTCTGAACAAATGTATTTACCCCCACCAGCTACATAACGAATAGCAAATAGCAATTCATCTTTACTGATATTTTTAAGCAGGTAACCACTGGCACCCGCATTAATAGTTTCCATTACATAATTTTCATGATCAAGCATGGAAAGAATAAGCACAGGATACTTTGTTTGCAAAGCATTTATCATATGTAAACCGTCCATTCCCGGCATATTCATATCTGTCAAGATCACATCAGGCTTCTGTTCTTTATCTAACCATTTCAGTACATCCAAACCATTTACGGCTTCGTAAATCACCTGCATATCTTCTTCCTGGTCCAATAAGAAACGAATGCCGTCCCGGACAATATTATGGTCCTCCGCTAAAAGTATATTGATCAAAAGGTTGTTCAGTTAAAAGAAAATTTAATTAAGATTAAGCCTTAATCTATTTCTTCGCTAATTTAATTGTTATAACTCTAATTAAATAGCTAAGCCGGATTTTAATTTATAAACAATAAATCCGACTACAGCTATATAAGTAGTTTCAGAATATTATAGCCGTTGACATTTACATAATATTACAGGAATATTATGGTCAGCTTGTTATTAGGTTAAACTTAGAACGAGAAATAGAAAGCGTAATACAAACTGTCAGGTTAAATCGTTATTTATGGTATAAACTAATTCTGCTTCCTCCACAAAATCACTCCTCCTACCCAATATTTTGAAACTTTCGGCAATGATTTCAGTAGTGTATTTTTTATGACCTTCTTTATCTTCAAAAGAACGGGTTCTTAATTTCCCTTCAATATAGATCAGCTTTCCTTTTTCAAGCAGTTTGGCAGCAATGTCTGCCAACGAGCGCCACATTACAATATTATGCCATTCAGTTTGTTCGATTTTTTTTCCGTCTTTCTGTATAGTTTCACTTGTTGCTAAAGGAAAGCTAACTACAGCGACATTTCCAGTGAGGTATCTTAATTCCGGAGCTTTGCCTAAATGGCCTATTAAAAATACTTTATTAATTCCTGACATAATTGATAGTTTACTGATATATTTTATATTAAGATTAGCATAGGGGTATTGACAGGCAACATTAAATTATTTATAAGGGGTTTTTATGACCATAACATTAAGCAATACATTGATTAACACAATTAATTAACTCATTCATTCCAAAAGGTTTGGCAATAAAGGCATCACAGCCATAATCCCCAAAAGTTTCCATAACGCTCGGATAAGAAGATATGAGTACTACCGGCAAATAAGCCAGGTTCTGATCCGATTTAAGTTGTCTGCATATTTCGCCACCGTTAACACCGGATAAGCGATAGTCCATTAATACCAGGTCAGGCCTGAACTCCGTAATGACCCTTAAAAGATTATCAGGTTGGTTCATACCCTTTACCTCAAAATTTGAATAAATTAAAATTTCTTCCAATATGGACAACACTTCTTCATCGTCATCGATTACTAATATGTTTTTTTTCATGCCAATTTGTACTTAAGGTTAATTTATTATTATGTGCGTTAATTGTTGATATTAATAGACAATATTTATTCGCGTAGCGTATTTTTGTATACGCTTTTGTCAAATATACATTCCTTGAAGTACGCTTTAGAAGTGGAAACTACTCAATTTCTCGGGGAAAATACCTGTTTTTATATGATAAATTATTGTTTGATAGTTAATTTGGCTTTATTCTTGAAGTGTGGCTTTATTATCAACCACGAATGATAGAAAAACTTAAAATATTTAACTGGTATTTACGTCGCCGCTACCTAAGCTATCTTTCACAGGACAACTATGAATTTTATATTCCGGTCAGGGCACAAAAAACAGCTGGCTATTACGGACCAAAAGAAACATTTTCATTTGGCGAAAAAGTATATAAGCCAGCAACAAAACCAGTAAAATATCAGGAATTTGATAGGATTATTTTTCAACTCCAACAATATTATCTTTCTAATCAAGTATTTTCAAGTCTGATTCCCACAGAATTTACAGCGGTGATGGACGATGGCAATTACTCCTTTATTCATACCAATATTAATGATGTGATAGAAAAAAAGGATGTTGTACAACATACTATAAATCTCACCCCAAATAAAGGCAAAAGAGCTATGGCAGTGAACCGGTTTAACAGGCAGCGTTTTTTGCGGGGCCGGGGGCGGTTGTTTAACCTGAAGGTTACAAAAG
>JAQBOY010000426.1 GCA_028287805.1 Mucilaginibacter sp. | reverse complement strand
AAGAACATGGAATACTTGTTTAGCAACAAGTATTAGTCTGTAAATTGAATTTTCTTTTTTAGGTTGATGAAATAAGATTCAAAATATTTAAAAGAAAAATGGGAAACAAGCAGTGTGATTATAAAATAAAGTATAAAACGTATAACACCCGCTAAAACGCCTTTATTTTTAAAACCATCCAATGCTACTAATATAGGCATATGGAAAATATACATCCCGTATGAAATTTTACCTACATAAACCAATACTTTATTTTTTAGAAACGGGATAACGTTTTTGTAATATACAATTACAAAAATCGCAAAAGCGGCAAGCGTATTTATAAGCGTATATCCCCATACATATTGATAATTATTAACCATTGCTATCCGGTATCCAAAAGTGGTTATGTCTCTGGATAAAGTTTTGTTAGTTAGATACAAGTTTACTTCCCCAACAATTAAAAAAATTACTACTGCAAAAAAAACACCTTTACGTAACGAAAAAGTATTTTTAACTTTTATATCAGTTAAACAAACAACTAAGGCGCCTATAGCAAAAGCATCAAATTGAGATAATGTATTTATATACACAAACAGCCCTGCATAATCTGTTGTTTTACCATGATTAAGCACCATATAAAACATAATTAACCTGCAAACAGGTATTAAAAGTATTATAGCATATAATACTTTTTTAAAAATAAAATCCGGTACAAAAAAAACAATTAATGGCCAAACCAGATAAAATTGCTCCTCTGCAGAAAGTGACCATAAATATCCAACCGCGGCTAAATTAACAGTATGCGGCATTAATGCGTATATATTCATGGTATAGGTAACTAAGGGTATAAACGCGCCCTTTGCAGTGAGTATGTCACCGGTGAAATAACAAAACAATAAAAAGCAAATAACATAAAGAAAATATATTGGGAATATGCGCAAGATCCTTTTGAAGTAGAATACTTTAATATACCCGCCAAATTTTTTTATCTTCTTTTTCTCAATTACCAAGCCCCTGGTAATTAAATATCCAGATAAAACAAAAAAAAACTGTACACCAAGCCAACCAACGCTGAGTTTTTCGAAATGATACAACATTACTGATATAATTGCAATTGCTCTGAATCCGTCCAGTTCAGGAACATAGTTATTGTTAGTGTGCCCGGTTAATGTATCTGACATATAGTTGTTATATAATAAGGAATAGGTTAAAACGGTTAAGGGCGTAAAAGTATTAAAATTTAACAAAGACGCATACCTGAGCACAAACTATAAATGGCACACGTGCGCCAGCTTAGGGCCCACAATCGTCCCTACAATGCAAGGCCCCTTCGGAGACTCTGCAGGGACCGAAAAGTCCGACAGACGTTCCAGACTGTCCAACCAATCGACCGCAAGATCAACTGCTTTTGATCCGTTCCCGGTGGCTTTTACCCCATTTGATCATCTCCAGGATGATGTCGCCAAAGGAGTAGCAATATGCTGATGCCGTATATTCAACCATCACCGGCGTAGTTGGCGTAACCGTTCTTCTTATCAGTTGGTTTGCTTCCATCTCTTTAAGCTCGCGCGAAAGCATCCTGGTAGTGATACCCGGTATACTGCGTTCAATATCCCGGAAGCGTTTGTTACCATTGCATATCGAGTTGATGATGGGCAGTTTCCATTTGCCGCCTATCACATAAATGGTGTCTTGCAATGCCTGCACCTCTTCCTTTTGGTTGCGGGGGTCGCTAAGAACTTCCTTTGCCAATTTAAATCGTTTGTCGTCTTCCATACTGGTATACTCTGTGATACTGGTTACAAATTTATACCAATTGCTGGATACATTTGCAACGAAATATTAAAACTTTAAAAAATGGAAAATTTAAAAGGCAGGATAGCATTAGTTACGGGTGGCAATAGCGGCATAGGCTATGCCACCGCTAAGGAGTTGAAAGCACAGGGTGCAGAAGTGATCATCACCGGCAGGCGAAAAGACGCCGTTGACCAGGCTGCCGCCGAACTTGAAGTTACAGGTTTTATAGCCGACCAGGGTAAGGTTACAGCCATAGAAGAACTTGCGGCGCAGGTAGGGACGAAATACGGAAACATCGATATCCTTTTCATTAATGCCGGTGTGCTGGAGATGACGATGATCGAAAACGCAACAGAACAGGCATTTGATAACGTTATCGGCGTAAACTTTAGAGGTGCGTATTTTACACTGAGCAGATTTATTCCCCTCTTAAAAGATGGTGCATCTGTAGTTTTTCTTTCATCAAATACAGCAATTATGAACGGTGCTAACTCATCTATCTACTCCGCCAGCAAAGCGGCGCTTAATTCTGTTATGAAGACTGCTGCAGTGGAACTTGCCCCGCGCAAAATCCGCGTCAATAGCGTTAGTCCGGGCCCTACCCAAACAGAAATATTGAACAAAGTTGGTTTTAATGAGGAGCAGTTAAAGAGCGTTAACGAATGGATGATCGACAGGATCCCGTTGAAAAAAATAGGCAAGGCAGAAGATGTTGGCAAAATGGTTGCTTTTTTCTGCGGAGAGGCGGCCAGCTTTATCACCGGCGCGGAGATAATAATGGATGGAGGCATGAGCCTTAAACAATAAAT
>JAQBOY010000422.1 GCA_028287805.1 Mucilaginibacter sp. | reverse complement strand
GGCAATGCCCAAATGCTGTTACCACCATTTTGTATATGTACAATATCGGCCGTATTATGAATTATAATATCTAATGTACATTTAAAGGAATGCCATAAAGTATCAAACCCCTTTTTAGAAGTTGTTTTAATGGTTTTAACCTTTACACCTTTGTATTCACTAACGTCAACAAACACATCAGGGTATCTTCGGTTATAAGCTATAACACTATGGCCTCTCTTAACAAGCCTGGGGAATAATTCAAGAGCAAATTTATCTGCCCCGGCTGCACCTTTTGAGGGAGGTATTGATCGGAAACCAAAAGCAGCAATTCGCATTATGAAAGTAAATACTTATAAAGTAATGCTATCTTCATTTATCTTTATTGACTGAATTTTCCCTTTTAAATAATCGGTATAGTAATCATTAATGTATTCTCTTAATGCAACTTTCCAATCCCGCATAATATTCATATTTCTTAATTCAAGCTTCCTGTTAATCAATCGTTCTGAAGGTGGCCTTGGGGCAAAATATGTATCTTTAAAATAACCCGATGTTACTTCATGAAACGTTACATCGTTTTCCAGATCTAATATCTTCACTAATTCCTCGGCAACTTCACGCCTGCTGGTTTCACCATTACATACCAGGTTATATAGGCCCCAATATTCTCTTTCTACCAATAACTTAACATTTTTAGCAAAATCAACGGTGAACGTTGGTGTACCGTCTTTATCATTTACAATATGCAAGTCACGATTTCCGCTTGCCAGTTGCTTTATTATTTTATTAATAAATTTCTTGTCTTTATCGGGTCCGCCACCCATCATCCAGCCAGCGCGGCAAATGATGTATCTATTTGCATTTTCACGAACATACCGCTCCCCCATGTATTTAGAACGCGCATAATGACCCAACGGATTAGGTTCATCCCAGTCATCATAAAAATCCTTTTTACCATCAAATATTCCTGCTGTACTAATATATAGCATGGGTATATTCAATTTATTAGCGATAAATACCGCATTTTCTACAGACGTTGTATTGGTAAGATAAGTATCTTCTAAATTAAGCTCACAAAATTCAAGATCGGTATATGCACCCAGGTGAAACAGGTAATCCGGATTAAAATCCTCTACTTGCTTTTTATACTTTTCAAAATCCCGAAAATCTAAAAAGCTAAGCCATTTTTCATTTACATCCTTGTCTGTACATTTAATTTCGTAATCATCTTTAAATATTCGGTAAAAGGCTTCTCCAAGCATTCCGCCTGCACCGGCAATGTAAATTTTTTTCTTCATATAAATGTTAAGACTATTATACAAGCTTTATAATTGCTATGTTGTACAATAGGTTCATAGAGTTTCACCAAATTTAACCTTTTTTGCTTAGTATCAGAATATATTTTTAAAACACCCGGTTTAACGTCCATTAATTTAAAATATTGAAATTAAATTAACCAATATTATAAAAAATTAAAATAAATACAAATGACATTCGTAAGATACCGTACACTGCATTGATTGCAAAAGCTTAGTATTAAAATCATAATAAATTGGTGTCAAATTAGCTTTTTGCATTTTAATATGTACTAATATGATTTAATACAGGCATCTTTGAATTTTGTTTGTTTTATACCACATATTCAAGCTATCATAATTTAAATGAACATACTTGTTGTAAACTGGTCATGGTACCCAAGTGGCGGAGATTGGACATACGTTGAAAATCTGGTAAATCTTTACCAGCAAAAGGGACATCATGTTATACCATTTTCTATGAAAGATGATAGAAATTTTCCTTCACCTTATGCTGACTATTTTATAGAAAACATTGATTATAAAACAGTAAACCAACGAAGCCTAACAGCTGGCATAAAGGTAGTAATGAAAAGTATATACTCCTTTGAAGCACAAAAAAATTTAGAAAAGCTCTTATCTGCAGTTAAAATAGATTTTGCACATATTAATGTAATTCATCATTATATCACACCAACTATTTTAAAAATTTTAAAAAAAAAGAATATACCCATAATCTGGACATTACATGAATATACTCCAATTTGCCCCGAAAGCACATTTATTAGTCATGGACAAATTTGCGAGAAATGTTTTGGCGGAGCATTTTATAATTGTATTACCAATACCTGTAAAAAAGGGTCAATACCAGCCAGCACTGTTGCTGCTTTAGAAAACTATGTACATAAATACCTCAATTATTACGCTTACGTAGACCATTACATCTGTCCTTCTGTTTTTCATTATGAGAAATTTAAGTCTTTTAACTTCTTTAATGATAAATTGGTACAACTATATCATGGTTATGATTATGCCGAAATTGAAACTGCTAAGACAGTTATAAATACTGATAATGAAAGATACATTGTATTTGTTGGCAGGCTTGAAAAAATAAAAGGGGCACATACACTGTTAAACGCCATGCAATCCTGTCCGGATATTCATCTTAAAATAATAGGCACCGGAACCCAGGAGGAAGCTTTAAAAGTATTAAAAGATACCCATCTACTAAATAATGTTACTTTTTTAGGAAAAAAGAATAAACAGGAAACATTGCAAATAATTAATGGTGCCGAATTCTTAGTTTGCGCTTCAGAATGGTATGAGGTTTTAGGATTTACGGTAGTTGAAGCGATGGCTTTAAGTAAGCCGGTTATTGGCTCGGCTATTGGTGCAATACCAGAAATGGTTATTAATAATTTTACAGGATTATTATTTGAACCCGGAAATGCCTCGCAATTGTCTGATGCTATAAAATTATTATACGCCAATAACGAATTGAGGTTAGAAATGGGTAACAATGCCAGGCAACATATTAAACAGCTTATTAATACTGAAAAGCACTTTAAAGGGTTACAAAAACTTATCCCAGCATTATAAATTTCATACATATGTTATGTTTTTCGACTATCAATATGGTACGCTTTTGTTCAACGCTGTTTATTACTTTATGACCTCCTATACTAACTTAGCTACTTGCTATTTATGGCATTAGACCAATTTAATATTTTATATTTGCATCAATAGTTAACCACGATTTTTACATGCGCATTAAATATCTTTTATATATTTTACTTTCTTCATTAATAATATTTTCAAAACAAGCTGCAGCTCAGGGAATGTCAATGAGTGACATACCAAATATTAAAGTAAGTGAGCTATCCGATGATCAAATAACCCAGGCATGGAAAAAAATACAAGCTTCGGGTATATCTGAGCAGGATGCTTATAAAATGCTGATACAAAAAGGAATGCCTCCTACAGAAGTTGAAGCTTTAAAAAACAGGGTAACTTTATTAGGGTTAAATAAAAGCACAGGAACTAAAACATCCCCGGAAAAGAAAAACATAGACTTTTCAAGAAATATTGATGATAGTGTTACCAAACCAAAAGTTGTCAATCAAAAACCTGCCAATCCTCCGCCTCCTATTTTAAATGTATATGGAACCGACTTTTTTAATCAGACATCTATAAAATTTGAGCCGAACTTTTCTGTTGCTACACCCAAAGGGTATATATTGGGACCTGGAGATGAAGTAATCATACTTTTAACTGGTTTAAATGAAAGTAATCAGAGCATTAAAATCAGCCCGGAAGGTAACTTGAATATTGCTCACGCAGGCATAGTATATGTTAACGGATTTACTATTGAGCAGGCTACAAATTTAATTAAAAGCAAAATGACAAAGGTTTACCCCGCTTTAAGCTCCGGGCAAACCCACTTAACTGTAAACTTAGGTAATACACGCACTATCAAGATCACTATAGTGGGAGAAGCAAAAACTCCGGGATCCTATACCCTGTCTGCGCTATCCACTTTATTTAATGCTCTTTATAATTCTGGCGGTCCTAACTCAAACGGTTCATTAAGATATATTGAATTAATAAGAAACAATAAGATTTATAAAACCGTAGATTTTTACAGTTTCCTTCAGCAAGGGTTATTGGATGGAAATATACGTCTGGAAGATCAGGATGTTATCAGGATACCTGTTTATAAAAAAAGAGTGGGTATATCTGGAGAAGTGAAAAGACCTGCAATTTATGAGTTGAAAGATACTGAACAATTAGATGACCTGATAAGGTATGCCGGCGGGTATACAGATACTGCTTATAAAGGTATAGCAAAGATTGACCAAATTAATACGCTTGAACGTGAGGTAAAGGATGTGCCGTCTAATCTTTTTTCAAATTATATACCCCACAATGGGGATCTTGTACAAATTGGGGCTATTACTAACCGATACACTAACAGAATTGTACTGGAAGGCGCGGTATACCGCCCAGGTGTATATGAGCTTACTGCGGGCTTTACTTTAGCTCAACTTTTAAAAAATGCCCGGGGGCTAACACCGGAAGCCTATATGGAACGGGGTTATATAAAAAGAACCCTGCCTAATTTGGAGAAAGATTTAATTTCGTTTAAAACTGAAGATATTATTAACGGGAAAAATGATATTCCTTTACTACGTGAAGATTCTGTGGTAATATTAGACCGTGCGGTATTTATATCAAAACAAAAGGTTACTGTAAATGGCTTCGTTAAAAAACCTTCAATTTTAACCTACCGAAAAGGCTTAAAATTAGCCGATGCTATTGCTATGGCAGGAGGATTTGCTGATGAGGCAGCCGAACACCATGTTGAAGTATCCAGGATAATTGAAAATGAAGCTGATACTGTTGCTAACCAGTTGGTACATACATTTACTGTAAATTTGGATAGTGCTAACAGTGCCAATCAAAATATTGAATTAAAGCCGATGGATATTATTAATATCCCCCGCTTAGTTAATTATCGTTCATTAGGTAATGTAAGTGTTAAAGGTGAAGTGGTTTTTCCAGGAAATTATGCGGTACAAAAAAGGGATGAAACGGCACTTGATTTTTTAAACAGAGCTGGCGGCATAACTCCTTATGGATCAATTGAGAATGCACAGGTATACAGAAAAGGGGTACGTGTAAATCTTGATCTTGCCGCCAAAGCCAATAGTCGTTCATCTACCACCAAAACGAATAGTCGTTCATCTAATATGATACTTTTGCCCGGAGATAGCATATATGTTCCGCGTGTTATATCTTACGTAGAAGTGGCCGGAGCTGTTAACAACCCGCAATATATTAGCTTTAATGGCCGCAGTTTTAAATATTATATTAATGCAGCGGGAGGTCCTGTACAAAATGCCCTGGTAAAGGGTGCTTATATTAAATATCCTGATGGCTTAAACAGGCCGGTGAGGCACTTTCTGTTTTTCCGCAACTACCCTGATGTTAAACCGGGAAGTAAAATTATAGTTCCTGAAAAAGCTGCCGACTCCAGATTTAAAATAAACTTTGGAGATATAAGCGGTATAGCGACAGCATTAACAGCATTAATAAGCATCATAGCTATTTTAAATAAATAACATGAGTCAGGAAAATCCCCCATATCCTTACGAACCGGAATTCTCTTTTAAAAAATTAATTGATGACCGGATAGCTGATGTCAAATACATATTTCAATTTAAAAAAGCATTGGCATTGATTTTAATTGTGGGTGCGTTGCTGGGTGCTTTAACAGCCTGGTTATCGAAACCTACCTACACAGCCAGGCTAACATTTGTAGTTGATGATTCAAAATCAGGCGGAAGCGCGGGCGGGCTATCTGCGTTAGCTGGCCAATTAGGGTTTAACCTGGATGGATTAGGGGGAGCCAGCGGAGTTTTAGCCG
>JAQBOY010000419.1 GCA_028287805.1 Mucilaginibacter sp. | reverse complement strand
AATCTAAGTTTTCTTCTTCTTTGTGGTGATGTTTCATATCTTTTATAGTAATGGCGACAAAATTAATGGATTAATTGATTATCCAATAACTTCTATTAAAAAAAATGTCGTGTCAATTTTTCCACAGCCAATAAACCATGTTTTTATTATAAGAATCCTGTGAAAAAATCCTTTTATCCTAAAATCCATGAATCATAGTTTACATTTATTCTTTTGGTTTGCTTAACAAATTCACAAACAACCTATACGCTCCCGGCACCCCTGCAGGCAATTCCCTGAAAAAAGCCAGCGAGGTGTAAATAAACCTGCCTTTGCCATAATCAGCTACAATTAATGAGCCGTTGTTGGGCGCCTCGCCGGTATCATTCATTTGCAAAATGGTTTTGTATTGCGGATCGATATTGCTTACAAAATATAAGCCCCGTTCCTGTATCCAACCATCAAAATCATCTTGAGTAATTTTATTGGGGTAATTCAATACCGGATTCTGGGGATCTAAAAAGGTAACTTTTGCATTTTCGTTAGTTACCCGCTGATTTACCGGTTTAAAAGGATAAGGACCTATCTGGTTTACCACCAGGCCTGCATTATTATTATATTGTACCAGCAAGTTACCTCCATTATTAACATAAGCCATTAATTTAGGCTGCTCAACAACCAATCTCGGATTTACATTATAAGCACGTACCCCGGTAATTATTGCGTCATATACAGAAAGGTCACTGTTGATGATCTCATTTTCGTTAAGCTCGTGTACCTCATAACCTATCTGCGTTAACGATTCAGGCACCATATCACCCGCGCCGTCTATATAGCCGATTTTTTTACCGGCAGTTTTCAAATCAATATTAATCACTTTTGCCTCTGCAGGAGGGAATAATGTTATAGCCGGTACATGAGTATATCTTATACGTTGTATCCCCATAGAGAATGATTTGCCGTTTGCTGTTGCAACTGCTTCCAAAACACTGATCTTTGGCTGGTTATCGGTTGGAGCAATTATAAAGGAAACCACCCACTCATCGCCCTTGTTCTTCTCCGTAAAATCAATTTTCTCCGGACTAATCTTCCACCCAGCTATTGGTTTCATACTGATGCTGCCGCTGGTTTTGGTGAAACTTTGCAGCTTTACCTGTACCGTTTGCGGTTGTTGGGTATTAAATATATAATCCTTACTTGCAATATTAGCAGCTACCGGCGGCGCTATCTCAATAGGCTGATAAACCTCTCCCCTAACCGGGTCAACATATTTATAATATAGCCTGCGTTCAAAACGTACGGGCTTTCCTTCAATAATAAACTCGTAGTTTACTTTGGGAAGATCAGGATTTTCGGGATTACCAACATCCTGCTGATCGGCAATATTATACATTCCCTGTTCGTTTGGTGTTGCTAACCAGTAAGGTTGGGTAATTTTGGCAGCTATGCCGGTACTGGTAAAAGTTTGTACCAGGTTTGCCGGAATCACCTTACCCCCACCATCAAAATGCTGTACGCTATACTGATTATCAATGCTATTAATCTTTATTTTATCATTATACCGGCATAAAACCTGCGATGAGATTTGTATTGGGTCGCCCAGCGCATAGGATGGCTGTGCAGCATAACTTTCAAACCATAATCCCGCACACACAGCTACCAGGTCACTCAGTTCCTTTGTTTTTTGTGTGCGCCAGTAGGGATCTGTTATCTTTTCTACGTGACCAAGCAATTGCACCAATGCAGGCACTGATTTTTCCGGCTCTTCTATATTAAACCCCTTTTTAATAATAGCGAGTGTGGTAGTAATAGCACTACCATCCTTAACCCTGCTCCAGGTAGTATTAACCCCATCCATCAGGTCGGTTGCTGGCGCATCACCCAATATGGTTTTAAAATACTCATAGCTTTCACCACGCTGTTTGGCGGTACCAAAGCCCTGGGTTTTATGGTTCGAGCGGCTATCCGCCGCCACTTCACCATAACCTTTACCAGTAATAGGATTATAAACGCCTACATCAATTTTAAACTGATCTTCGGATGTAGTATTGGTCGCGCCAAAATTAAAGGTATTCCATAATAAGCGTTTGGCTTGCCATGGTTGCACATATTTTAATTGTTCCGGAAATTGTTTCGGATCGGCAGCCGCAATAAATGCTTCCTGTGCCAGTATAGCTGATGAAGTATGATGCCCATGTCCGCCCTCGCCTGTGGTAGGAAAACGGCAAATAATTACATCTGGCCTGAATTTACGTATCACCCATACTACATCGCCTAACACTTTTTCCTTGTCCCATATCTTTAGCGTTTCATTTGGCCCCTTTGAAAAACCAAAGTCATTGGCCCTTGTAAAAAACTGTTCAGCACCATCAACCCTACGGGCAGCCAAAAGCTCCTGTGTACGTATTAAGCCTAATAACTCGCCTTGTTCGTTACCTATTAAATTTTGCCCACCATCGCCACGGGTTAATGACAGGTATCCGGTTCTGTAATGTTTTTCCTGTGCAAGGTAGGCCAGTAAGCGGGTGTTTTCATCATCGGGATGTGCAGCAACGTATAATACACTCCCCAATACATTCAGTTTTTTAAAGCTTTGCTCAATAGTAGCAATATCTGCAGGAGGCGCAGTTTGTGAAAAAACAGATGTGAAGATTAGTAACAGTATAACAATTAAATTAATCCGCTTCATGGCGTGTATAAGTTGAAATAAATGCAGTATATGTTTGTTGTACCAATTATAAAACAAATTATTAAAAATGTATGTAATTTAAGTATCATTAATCGATTGATTAATTTTTTTACACTTATTATCAGCCACTTACACAATAACATGAAAATATATTTTTAATTAATCAATCGTTTGATTAATTTTGTAATGTAAAAAATATGGATAAAGATAAAATAGATAAGAAAGATCATATCCTGGACGTAGCTGAACGTGTATTTTCAGCGATGGGGTATGATGGCGCTTCTACCCGGTTGATATCGGGCGAGGCCGGAGTGAATATGGCAATGCTGAATTATTATTTCGGATCAAAAGAGGGATTATTTTTAGCTGTTTTTGATCGAAAGATCACAGGCTTTCAAAACATCCTGCAAAACCTGGGCAATGATGACAGCATGAGTTCATGGGATAAAATGGAAAAATACATTGAGCTTTATAGCGAGCGTGTAGTGAATAATAACTGCTTCCAAAAACTATTATATCAGGAAATGGGTATGAATAGAAGGACGGAACTTTCTGATAATATCCGCGATATACTGATGAAAAGTATATCGGAAGTAGATAAAATTCTGCAGGAGGGCGTTAATAGCGGTGAATTTAAAAAAGATACTGATATTCAAATGGTTATAGCCAGCATATATGGCACTAAAAACTTCATTGTGAATACTCCGCTAATGTCTTCGCAAATGTTGGGGTATGATATACAGGACGATAAGATACTGGAGGAAAAGTTAAAGCCGCGTTTAAAAAACTTCATGAAAAACCTATTAAAGTCTTACTTACTCAATTAAAATGAATATACAAATTAATACAACCTACAAA
>JAQBOY010000394.1 GCA_028287805.1 Mucilaginibacter sp. | reverse complement strand
TAAATAGCTTGTGTGCTATAGCACATCAGCATAAAAAAGTAATTACAGCGGCAGTATTTCCAACCCCCGAAGTTGCGCGCCGTAATGTGCGGCAGGATTGGACAAACTGGAAGCTGGATGGTGTATGCCCTATGATCTATCATGGCTTTTATAAAGAGCAGGTAAGCTGGATCGGTGATGCGGTAACCGAAGGCATGCATTTTTTAGCCGGTTCTTTCCCGCTTTATGCAGGGCTTTATTTGTCTGATTTTAAAAGTGATGTTGAATTAAGTGAAGGTATGCGGCTCGCTTTAAAAAACGGCGCGTCAGGTGTATCGCTTTTTGGCAACGTAACACCACAGGTTTTAAATATTTTAAAACAGGAAACCTCCAATTGGATTTAGAGTTATAGATAAATATAATTTAAGGCGGCGAAGAGGGGCGGACGACTAAAGCAAGGTCTGGTGAATAAAGTAAGATTTGCTTAACAAATAGCGTTAATATTAATATGAAATACAGAAATTTTAAAGATACGCCCATAGCAGAGGTTGGTTTAGGAACATGGCAGTTGGGCAGTGCAGATTGGGGAAATGTAAACGAAGAAGAAGCGTTTAGCATACTTCAAACTTATATTGATGCCGGCGGTAATTTTATTGATACAGCCGATGTATATGGTATGGGGGTAAGTGAAACGGTGATTGGTAAATTTTTAAAAACAATTGATAAAGAAGTATTTGTAGCTACAAAGCTGGGACGTCGTGGAGATGCACCCAATGGCTGGCCGCAAAATTTTACTTATGATGCTATGAAACGTCAGGCAGAGGACTCATTAAAGCACCTGGATATTCCTCAATTGTTTTTAGAGCAACTGCACTGCATCCCTACAGAAGAAATGCAATCGGGTAAGGTATTTAACCACCTGCGTAAACTACAGCAGGAGGGACTGATACGTTATTTTGGCGCCAGTGTTGAAACTTCCGAAGAAGCGCTGATCTGCCTTGAGCAGGAGGGATTGGCTTCGCTGCAAATTATCTTTAACTTATTCCGCCAGCATGTGGCTGATGAGGTATTTGCTAAAGCCAAAGAAAAAAACGTGGCGATTATTGTACGTGTTCCCTTAGCCAGCGGGCTGTTAACCGGCAGGTTTAATGAACATACCTCATTTGCTCAAAATGATCACCGTAATTACAATGCCAATGGCGAAAAATTTAACGCTGGTGAAACATTCTCGGGTATTGATTTTAAGGAAGGTGTACAATTAGCTAATGAAATAAAAGGATTGCTGCCTGATGATCGTATGGCGCAATGGGCTATCAGATGGATATTAGATCATCCGGAAGTAACAACGGTAATTCCGGGTGCATCAAGGGTATCGCAGGTAAATAGCAATGTAGAAGCCTCATCAATGCCGCCATTATCACAACAAACGCATACGCAATTACGGCAGTTGTATGATACCAAGGTTTACAATAAAATAAGAGGGCATTTTTAGTAAATTAACTGGCAGTCAGCCGTTGATCAAAATAAAATGGCTGATTGCTTAAAACTTTTACTACTGCCGCTTCTGCATGTAAAGGATTTAGCAGGTAATTATATTCTTCTTTCACTATAGCTGAAGGTACTTTTAACAACAGGTGTTTTTTCTCCTGTAAAAAGCTATTTCCAATATTTTTTAAAAAGTTTTGTTCAGGATATTCATACCAGTTGGCCGGCAGAGTTCGAATGTCAACTTCAGTAAAATTATCCGGTGCCTCAATGGTCATGATACAATAATCATCAGGAAAATTGGTTGGGCTTAAATGAACCAAGGCTTCCAGTATAGCCAGCGAACGGGAGGAGGCCAAATAAACCATTGATCTGCCTTCACTGTTCCACCTGCCGCCATATAACCTGGCGCCAGAGCCGCTTAGATCGGCATACACGCATTTGACTATACGGTAAAGTATCATCAGGCAAAAATACCATGCTCAATACGCCCCAGTTCTTTAAATATCATATCAAAACCGATAGAAGTATCTAAAAGAGAAACAGGGGTTTCGCCTTTAAAAACATAGAGTGGCGTTTTCATCCATATTTTAAATTTATCTAATGAGCCAAAAACTTCTTCGCCACGGGTGTACAAGCGGGCTAATTCAATGGCCTTTTCGGTATACTCAGTTTTGATGATAGTATCATCATCATAACGTTGTAAAGTACGCTCAGAGATGTGCATGATATTTGAAAACTCCTGCAGTGTTAACGATATTGTTTTAGCTAATGCCATCAAAACACGTTTAGGTAAGCCTGTACGGGAGGTATTTAAAATATCAAAATCACTCATCAGATTAAACTGCTGAGCTGAACCACCAAACAAATTGCTAAATAAATTGCCTGTAGTTGGCATATAGGCAACCATTGGCTCATTTAATTCTTTGACAGGTATATGTTTTCCTTTGTACGACATTTATCCAAATATAAATACTTTTTGTCGTAAATTAAAATTATTCAACAATAATTAAAAAATAGTTTTTCTTCCCTTTTTGTACAACCAGGAATTTGTTATTGATCAAGGCCTCAT
>JAQBOY010000307.1 GCA_028287805.1 Mucilaginibacter sp. | reverse complement strand
AATTAGCCAAAAATATTTTTGATGATGTAGTGGCCAACCGCCGCCATTTGCATAGCCACCCCGAACTTTCTTTCCATGAGGTGGAAACTTCAGCTTTTGTTGCCGGTAAATTAGATGAGCTGGGGCTAACTTATCAAAGAATGGCTGATAACGGTTTGGTAGCGCTGATAAAGGGTGAAAAGCCATCAGATAAGGTAATTGCTTTGCGCGCAGATATGGACGCATTGCCTATAACTGAGGCTAATGATGTTTCTTATAAATCAAAAAATAATGGTGTAATGCATGCCTGCGGACATGATGTGCATACATCATCCCTGTTAGGTGCTGCAAAAATATTAACCACCATTAAAAAAGATTTTGGCGGTACTATTAAACTGATCTTTCAGCCGGCTGAAGAAAAATTACCGGGAGGGGCCAGCCTGATGATAAAAGAAGGGGTATTGGAAAACCCGAAACCGCAGGCCGTAATAGGTCAGCACGTAATGCCTTTAATAGATGCCGGGAAAGTTGGGTTTCGTTCGGGCCAGTATATGGCATCAACAGACGAGCTTTATGTAACTGTTAAAGGAAAAGGAGGCCATGCGGCACAACCCCAGCAAAATATAGATCCGGTAATAATTACAGCACATATATTAACGGCCTTACAGCAGGTGGTAAGCCGGGCTGCTGATCCTAAAAGCCCAACTGTGCTTTCATTTGGTAAAGTGATAGCAAATGGCGCTACTAATGTGATACCTAATGAAGTCTACATGGAAGGAACTTTCCGGGCTATGGACGAAAAATGGCGTGCTGAAGCACATATCAAAATGAAGAAAATGGCCGAAGGCATAGCCGAAAGTATGGGCGGAAGCTGCGACTTTAATATTGTAAAAGGCTATCCTTTTCTTATCAATGAACCAAAATTAACAGCCTCTGCACGTGCTTATGCCGAAGACTATCTGGGTAAAGAAAATGTGCTGGACCTGGATATATGGATGGCAGCCGAAGATTTTGCTTATTATTCGCAGGTGGCAGATGCGTGCTTTTATCGCTTAGGTATCCGTAACGAAAGCCGTGGTATTACCTCATCTGTACATACACCAACTTTTGATATCGAGGAAACCTCGTTAGAGACAAGTGTAGGTTTAATGGCCTATTTAGCGGTTAAGCAACTGGGGAATTGATATTTGGTTTACGGTTGACAGATCATAGCAATTAATGATAAAAAACATTGTTTTAGCCTTTAGCTTGCTGCTTACTGCGTTTAGCTCCTACGCCCAGCAGGTCAGGCGTTTTAACCCGGATACCATTCGCACAATTGTTATTGACTCGGCAGTAAATATCAAGTCGCACCAGTTAAACGCGCAGGATTTTATAGATGCTACTGTAAGAGATACCAGCTTTTACCGCGCCTTCCGTAATATGAAGCGGTACAGTTTTGATGCTGAGAACCGTATTTATACTTATGATAAAAACAATAGGGTAGACGGTAAGATCTATCGCAAAATAAAGCACACAATAACAGGCCATACCCGCAAAACAGCATATTTAGCCAAACGTGATAGCGGAAATGTTTATAAAAAGAATGGCAAGTACCAGCTCTATACGGTAGAGATGTTCGATTATATTTTTGATAATGCCTATAACTCAGATTTTAGCAAAGGTGATCCACTGCCTGGTTCTGATGGTAAAAACGGATCCTATAAAGACAAGCTAAAGCTATTGATATTTGAACCAGGGCGAAAAATAACCGGTATTCCTTTTATTAGTGGGAAAACAGAGATTTTTGGTCCTGATATGCGGCAGTACTACTATTATGAGTTTGCCCGGGGCAAATACCTGGACTCCATACCCGTCTATCGCTTTAAGGTGATCAAAAAGCCAAGCACCTCAGATGGGGATATCATGATCAGGGAAATGACCACTATTTTTGATGCCCGTAATTTTAAAATATTGGGCCGCTATGTGGATATGAAATACAGCAACCTGCTTTTTAGCTTTGATATACAAATGAACATTGAGCTTAACCGCTTTGATGATGAGTTGTTACCCGCCAAAGTAAGCTACCAGGGCAACTGGGATATTCCCTTTCATAAAACAGAACGCGCCAGCTTTTTGATATTGCAGAAGGATTATAAAGCTGAAAAATAACGTCTCGTGATAGCTGTCATGCTGAGCCTGTCGAAGCATGTGCGGTAAAGGCCTGCCCACCTAGTCTTCGACAAGCTCAGACTGACAACGCATTTATCAAATTAACTTATTCCCCAGCAGTCGCTCGGCTCTGTCGAGTGACTTATATCCTAAGGCCTCCGGCCTACTGCGGCAAGATGCCGCTTAATATTACTCACCCAGCAAGAGCCGAGCGAGTGCTGAGATTATATGGCTGAAAAATAACGTCTCGTGATAGCTGTCATGCTGCCCGTCGAAGGATATGCGTAAAGGCCTGCCCACATAGTCTTCGACAGCTTCGACTGACACAGCGCATCAAATTAACTTACTTACCCAACCGATTAAGAAGTACAGCGGTACGCTTGATCAGATAGGGGTACTGTTTTAAATTAATCGTTTCCCCGGCTTTGTGGGCGCCTTCTCCTGAAGCCCCTAAGCCATCTAAACAATCTAAATACTGTGCAATGTCTGATATATCACCGGCACCCCTTGCACCTGGGTCACCGGCTACAGTTGCACCTATTCCTAAATCAAGTGAAGCTTTGTTTAATACTTTTACCAGAGCATTATTGCCAGCTGTAGGTGGCATACCAGGTAAGTTGTCATAAAAACTAATAGTTGCTTTAGCTCCGTTTAAACTCCTGGCAACTATAGCCGACATTTTTGTGCGGGCCGCATTTTTTTGTGAATCTGTTAAAAAGCGAAGATCGCCGGTTATACGTGCCGAAGGGGATATAATATTTGTTTTTCCTAAAGCCTCACCGCGTGCATCCTGCGGGTCAATTTTGGTTTCAGAGCCTGCTACGAGTAAACCGGGGTTAATGGTCAGGTAACGCTCATGACCTAATTGCTCTCTAAATTCATTAACAATACGTGCGGCTTCATAAATAGCGCCATAACTACCATTAGGGCTAAACATGCCTGATGAATGGCCGGTCTTTGCCGTTACATTTACCGCCCATCCGCTCG
>JAQBOY010000381.1 GCA_028287805.1 Mucilaginibacter sp. | reverse complement strand
TGCAATTATTAATTGCTACAGATGTTGCTGCACGTGGTATTGATGTTAATGATGTTACTCACGTTATTAACTACTCTTTACCTGATGAAGTTGAAAATTACACTCACCGTAGCGGACGTACTGCCCGTGCCGGTAAAACAGGTGTATCTATCGCTATTATCAATGCTAAAGAATTAGGTAAAATACGTCAGATTGAGCGGGTTATCGGCAAAAAGTTTATTAAAGCCGAAATTCCTACCGGATTTGATGTTTGCGAAAAACAGCTATTTTCAATTGTGCATAAGATTCATGACGTAGAAGTTAATGAAACTCAAATTGAACAATACCTTCCACGTATAATGGAAGAGTTTAAAGATCTGAGTAAAGAAGATTTCATTAAGCGTTTTGCATCTATTGAATTTAACCGCTTTTTAGAATATTACAAAAATGCGCCTGATTTGAATGTACAGCTTGAAGAAGGCCGTCGTGATGATCGCAGCGAACGCCCAAGCCGTGGAGGTGAAGCTGGTGGTAAATCTGAATACACACGCTTGTTTATCAACTTAGGTTCTGTTGACGAGTTTAACCGTGGCGATTTGCTGGGTTATATTTGTAACACTACCAAAATAAGTGGCCGTACCATTGGAAAAATTGATGTTAAAGGAGTTTTTTCTTTCTTTGAAGTTCAAAATGCCGATGTAGAAAAAGTGATGAGCACCTTTAAAGGTGTTGAATTTAAAGGCCGTGAAGTTAGGATTGAAATTTCTGGTGAAGGCACAAGCCATAGCCGTGGCGGAAGTGGCGAAAGACGTGAAGGTGGAGGCTACCGTGGCGGAAGTGGCGAAAGACGTGAAGGTGGAGGCTACCGTGGCGGCGAAAGACGTGAAGGTGGTGGTGGTTCCAGAGAAAAAAACCCCTCAAGCGGCGGCTTTCGTGACTTTTCAGGCAAACGCCGTGAAGATCGTCCGGAGCGAAAAAGAAGATTTTAATTGATTATTGATGAATCTATAATCATCGAAGAATAAGTTTTAGTTTTTAGTTAGTTTTACAAAGCCTTCTGTCTGAAATGGACAGGAGGTTTTTGTTTTTAACGGCTAAATTCCATAATGGTAGAATCAGGCGCTAATAACATTAAACTATTTTCTTCCAGTTTTTGTACCACAAATTTGGTATACGGGCGGTTGCCTTCATAGGAAGTAAAAATAGTATCTCCCTTTATAAAATACTCTTCGGGCACCACCGCGTTATCGTCCATGGTTAAATGCTTCTCTGTTATCTGTAACTTTGTTTTGCCGTCTTTTGAGGTCCATTTTCCCTTTAATTTACTTTTAACAGGATCTGAACAGGCTACAGCAAATAAAACAGTAGCTACAGCCATATGTATAAATATCAGAGAGTAGCTTTTCATGGCTAAATAATTATTGTGAGTACATTCGACTGTGTTTTAATCGAATGGTTTATCTCTCAATTCAGATTTGGTTAAATAAACCTTGTGCCCTTTTTTATTAATATAGTAATAATGGGAATGTTCATTAATATAAACAGTTTCACCACCTGGGGCTACCTTTCCTTCATACTTTTTATCAGTTATTGCAGCCGCGCCTTTTGCTGCAATTTCAGAGGTTTTATTACCAACTTTTTTTGTTGTATGGCTTATTTTATCACCCACGCTTGAGTCCCTGTGTGTTTGTGCCTGGCTATGGGTTGCGGCTAATATTCCTATTGCGAACAACCCGCTTTTAAATATATGTTTCATGATCTTCAGTTATAAAGATCTTAACACAATTTCTCTGCCAAATGCCTCATTTCCAGAACGGGCGAACGCTTTTGATATAGAATTGCATATACGGCATCACATATAGGCATATTTACTTTGTATTGTTTGTTAACTTGTTGTAGGCTATTTACTGCATAATAACCTTCGGCAACCATATTCATTTCCATCTGGGCAGAGGTAACGGTATAACCCTTGCCTATCATATTCCCAAATGTACGGTTACGGCTAAATTGAGAGTAGGCAGTAACCAGCAGATCGCCCAGGTAAGCAGACTCCTTGATATCGCGGGTTATAGGATGTACCGCATCAACAAAACGTTTAAGCTCGCGGATAGCATTTGATATTAAAACAGATTGAAAATTATCACCATAGCCTACGCCATGGCAAATACCACTGGCTATGGCATATATATTTTTTAATACTGCGGCATACTCGGTACCATATATATCATCAGAAACAATCGTTTTAATATAACGGGTATCAATCATTCCGGCAAATTCAGCAGCCAATTCTGTATTTCGGGATGCAATGGTGAGATACGATAATTTTTCGAGCGCAACTTCCTCTGCATGGCATGGCCCGCTTATCACTGCAAAATTATCAAATGGGATATTAAATTTTTGGTTCAAAAACTCGGCTATGATCAGATTTTCATCAGGCACTATTCCTTTAATAGCCGATATTAGTTTTTTTCCTTCCAAATCACCGGGCGTTATGCCGGTTAACGCTTCCTTTAAAAATGCCGCGGGCACATTCAATAAAACCAGGTCGGCTTTTTTAATAAGTGCTTTAAGGTCTGTTGATATATTAGCAGCAGGCACCTTAATTTCTACCGAGCTTAAATAATTAGGATTATGCCCAAATTTATGGATATGCTCAACAGTAGCCTTGTTGCGCATCCACCAAAAAATTTCTTTTTCGGTAAGATTATCTGACAATATTTTAACATTGGCTGTAGCCCAGCTACCTCCTCCAACAACTAATACTTTGTTTTTTTGTAAATGCATTAAATTAAAATGTCCCGCCGGTTAACGGCAGGACAAATTAATGAAATATTATTCGAATGTGCTATTTATACGGCGTGCAAATGTGCACATCCTCTACTTATTATCGGTAGCGAAGAGTTTAGATTTATCCACTTTTTCAACATCGGCTTTATCCTTTAACGTTTTTGATATGGCCGGATAAGGTGCTGATACAACTTCATCCCCTGCTTTTAAACCTGATAGTATTTGTATATAGGTATCGTCCTGTATACCGGTTGTTACCAGGGCCTGTTTTACTTTCCCGGCATTATAAATAAATACATATTCCTTGGATATATCTGCACTCGCTGTTTTCTTTTCCTCGGTTTGCTTTTTACCGTTATCTGCTTTTTTCTCATCACGGGTAGTTACTGATTGAATAGGCACTGACAAAGCTTTTGTATGATTGGTTTTTATATCAACCGTGGCCGTTAAACCCGGGCGGAAAGGAGAGGGATTAGTGGCAGATTTATTCAGCAAACTATTATATGACTTAGGGTCCAGTCTAACTTTAACCGTAAAGTTAGTAACCTGGTCGGCACTGGTTCCTACCACATTGGCCGAACTGCCTATTTCTATTACCGCGCCATTAAATTTTTTACCCTGGAAAGCATCTACTTCAATTTTTGCTGAATCGCCTAAACCTATGCGGTTGATATCATTTTCATTTACATCAACATTTACATCCATCTGGTTCAAGTCTGATATCGTCATGATGTCGGTACCGGCAAATTGCGCGGTTCCCAATACACGCTCTCCTTTTTGAATAGACAGCTTGGATATTACCCCATCAACCGGTGAGTAAATAGTTGTTTTAACTAAATTATCCTGTGCCTCCTTTACTGATGCTGAAGATTGCGCTAACCCGAATTGTGATCCGATTACATTTTGTTTAGCCGCTTCCAATGCCGCTTTAGCGCCTTCATAGCTCGCTTTGGCCGCATCAAATTCTGATGCGGTAAGTACCTTATTATCAAACAAAGTTTTATCGCGGTTATAAATGGCTGACTGATTATTGTAAGTGGCTTCAGCCTGCTTCAGCATTTGTGATGAATTACCCACACTTGCCTTTTGGGAGTTATAAGATGCAACAGCACGATTATAACCAGACATTAAAATATCCGGCCTGATCTTACAGATCAATTGCCCTTTCTTAACTACATCGCCTTCCTTTACCGGCAGCTCAACCACTTCGCCCGAAACTTCGGGGCTGATCTTTACCTCAACATGCGGCTTAATTTTTCCGCTGGCTGACACGGTTTCGTAAATTTCTCGAACGGCTGTCTTTTCGGTAGCAACCTGTGTTTTTTGAGCTTGCCCTATTACCCCGGTTGCCTTACCTATGATTAATAAAACAACAAGTATGCCCAGGATGATTAAAATATATTTAGTAGTTTTTCCCATGATAGTTCAGGATTTTTATAGTGTTATAGTATTTCCAAGATAATAGTCAATTATTTTACTTCTGAATATGACGGCGTACTGTGCCTGTATCATATCGTTTTGCGATTTATTATAGTTAGTAAGGGAGGTGTTATAATCCAATGTATTTACCAAACCAACATCGTAACGCTGTTTGGTAACGTTTAAGGCTTCTTTGTTTGATTCAAAAGTTTGTGTTGCTGACTGGTACTGTTTTTCAGCAGCCTGCAAATCCAATATGGCCTGTATGATAGTTTTGCTTAAATTATTTTTAACTATCTGCGTACTAATTTCGGCATTCTGATAATTCAGTTTTGCTTTTTTAACATTGGTACGGCTCAAATAGCGGTTAAAAATAGGTATCTGCATATTAATACCAATAGCCTGGTTAAGGTTATTACCAAACTGGCTGGTAAAAGGATAAGGGCCGTACACGGGCTGTGAAACAGGTGCAACTACCACCTGGTTAGTACCCTGAACCGTACCTACCGGCACCGAAAGCAAAGTACTGCCTACTACTTGCTGCTTTTGTAAATTTGAATAGTTAGAGCCAACGCTTCCGAATAGTGAAATGGTTGGATAATAGGTTCCTTTAGCTATTTTAATAGCTTGTGCATAAGTTTGCTGCTGGGCCTCTGCTAAAAGCATGTCAGGATTCACCTTTATAGCTGTTCCTATTACCTCGTTAGCACTATAAGCCGTCCTGACGTTGGTTAATTTACTAATATCAGGCTTCTCAATAATGATATCTGCATTGGGGTCCATCTCCATGTATTGCTTTAATATCAGTATAGAGAGGTCAAGTTGATTTTGAGCAGTAGTTAAGTTTAAATTGGCAGTTGATACCTGTGCTTTAGCTTGCGCCAGATCGGCCAAAGTCATGTTACCTACATTAAAGCTGATTTGTGCTCTATCCCGTGTTTGATTGGCAATATCTATTTGCTGTTTAGCAGCGGTTACCAGATCCTGGTTAGTTAAAATTTGAAGGTAATCGGTCACTACATTTAAAGTAAGGTCGTTCTTAACTTTAGTGGTATTACTTTTATCTACATCAAGTGTCAGTTTGTTTTCTATTATCTGGTTACGTAATTGGCCGCCCTGGTAAAGTGTTACTGACATGGTAGCCGCTGCTGTTAAATATAAGAAGGCCTGGTTGCTATAAGAATAAGTAGCTAAGTTAGGGCTGCGGCCAAAGTTATAGGATGCCTGTGGACTTGCGTTTAAGCTTGGTAGTATATTGTTTTTTGATTGCTCATAATCAGCCGCACCTAATGACTCTGTTAATTTGGCTTGCTTTACAGTAAGGTTACGCTCCAAAGCCCGATCAACCGCTGTTTGCAGGGTTATTTTTTCCTGTGCGTGGGCAGCAAAGTTTCCTAATGCCAGCAATACGATAACAATAATTTTTGCCTGTTTAAATTGATGTATAGATGATGTCATAAGGTTATTCTGTACTTTTGCCAATATTTAGATTGAGCTATATAGTATATCAATACTGCTTAAATTTAAATTATTTTGTCTTAAATCCCGCATGTAAAGCCCATATTATTAAATGTATCTGGTTAAAACTCCACGGCTGCTTAAAAAATTATATCCCGAACTAACCTGGGATATCAATATGGACAACCGATGTATTTACCTCACTTTTGACGATGGGCCTATACCGATTGTTACACCTTTTGTTTTAAATATTTTACAACAGTACCAGGCAAAGGCTACTTTTTTTTGTATCGGCGATAACGTCCGCAAGCATCCTGACGTATTTGAACAGGTAAAAAACGCCGGGCATGCTATAGGCAATCATACCTATAATCACTTAAAAGGTTGGAAAACGGACGATAAAACCTACCTCGAAAATTTTTTACAAGCCGATAAATTATTAGCAACTAACCTCTTCAGGCCACCATACGGGCGTATCAAAAGATCGCAGGTAAAGTTGTTAAAAGAAGCTAAACCGGACTTGAAATTGATGATGTGGAATGTATTGTCGGGCGATTTTGATTTAAACCTTAAACCTGAAAAGTGCCTGAACAATGTGGTGAAAAATGCAGTTGGTGGTGATGTTGTTTTATTTCATGATAGTTTGAAGGCCAGGGAACGGATGGAATATGCTTTGCCAAAAGCTTTGGAATTTTGGAGCGGAGAGGGGTATGAGTTTAAATCTTTGTCTGAAAAATGATCTTTTCACCCTCATTCCGGCTTGCCGGAGAGAGGGTCGGCCACCCGCCAATTGGCGGGGTAGTCGGGGTGAGTAATACTCTGCCTCCTTTGCAGACAAAAAAGAGGGTAAATCAAACGAAAATTTATCTGAACTGCCATATCATAACCATCCTCAAATCCTAAAAATCATGGTTCAGACAATTCAGAATGCAAGTCAACAGATTGCCACGTCGCCCTTTAACACTATGCTCTCCTCGTTATGACAAATCGGTGAATTTCAATTGTTATTTAGAACATATCCAAATAACAATTGTTAATCTCTGCAACAGCAATTACCTGTAATTTTTGTAAATTCGCGGCTTAAGCAAATTTGCTTACAATCATTTACTTACACATAAAATCAATACAATGGCTTTTGATTTAGATATGATCAAAAAAGTTTACGATCGCTACAGCACCCGCGTTGATGCTGCCCGTAAGGCGACAGGTAAACATCTTACTTTAACTGAAAAAATATTATACGCTCACCTTTCTGAAGGCGATGCTAAACAAGCGTACGCACGCGGAGTTGATTATGTTGACTTTGCACCTGACCGTGTAGCTATGCAGGACGCGACGGCGCAAATGGCGCTGCTGCAATTTATGCAGGCAGGCCGCCCGCAGGTTGCTGTACCTTCTACTGTACATTGCGACCACCTGATACAAGCGAAGATTGGCGCTGATCAGGATTTGAGCACTGCTAAAGATGTAAATAAAGAAGTTTATGATTTCCTGGCCTCTGT
>JAQBOY010000160.1 GCA_028287805.1 Mucilaginibacter sp. | reverse complement strand
TTACTTTTTCTCCAACAGCATGCTGTATGATACTACTACCGGCAGCACTGCGGTATCCACCGGCACAATGTACAACAATAGGTTTATTATAGGGTATTTCCATTATTCTTTCTCTTAATTCAGGAAGAGGAATATTAACAGCATTTTCAAAAATGGGATGTGCCTTCATTTCATCTGCACTTCTAATATCCACGATGGTATAATCCTGTATATGCGTTATAAACATTTGCACATCAATTACATCCATCATTTCATTTCCTTCCCTAAACACAAACGCTTGTTCAATAAAGGACTCATAGCCAATTTTTGCACAACGCATCATTATGTTCTTTAGTAAATCTTCGCTTTCAGCAACCAGGTAAAAAGCTTCCGCAGGCGCTATAATACTACCCAGCCAGGTTTCAAATTTGTCGGCGTTTTGTATATTAACAGAACCGGATAAATGGCCCTTTTTAAAATCTGCCTCCGGCCGGGTATCGATTAAATAAATGTCTTTGTTAAGCTTAGTTGGCTGCCCATAAGAGATATCTGCTAATACGGATGCTAAATCTCTTGCACCGTGTTTATTCAGCTCCACATCAAATGGAAAGTATTTGGGTATAAAAGGTTGGTCCTGTAACAGTTCTGCTGTAAATTTATCTTCATTATTGCCCTGTAATGACCAGTTACTCAATTTTTCTGCACCAATTGTACTGCTATTAGCGTCGCTCAATGCTTTTCCGCAAAGTGTTCCTGCTCCATGTGCCGGGTAAACCAGCACATCATTATCCAATACCATTAATTTATAACGAAGCGAGTGGTACATTTGCTTCGCCAATTCTTTCCGCTTAGCGGTTAGGTTACCTGCGCTTTCTCTCAGGTCCGGCCTTCCGCAATCTCCTATAAATAACGTATCGCCTGTAAAAACAGCTTTATCTTTGCCTTCATATTCCAGCACTATACAAATACTATCCGGAGAATGCCCGGGAGTATTTATTCCTTTCAATTTGATTTTACCGAGATGGATCATATCCCCATCATCAAAAGATTGATGTGGGTACGCTGCATCAACCAGTTTGGAACAATAAATTATTGCACCGGTTAACTGATGTAGTTCTAAATGGCCGCTTACAAAGTCGGCATGCGGGTGCGTTTCAATAACACCTATTATTTCCGCCTGGTGCTGTTCTGCAAAATCAAGATATGGCTGTACATTTCTTGCCGGGTCTATCAGCACCACTTTACTTTCACCTTCACTTAAAATGGCGTAGGAATAATGTGACAGCTCTTTATCTTCAAATTGTTCAATTTTCGGCATCATTACAGAAATGAAATAGTATATGCTATAAAAGTATCTCTTTAATCCGGAAATATAAGACAAGCTGTGTTAATGCTATCTATCGTTACTGCGAGCGCTTGCGAAAGAACAGGTTAGAGAGCTCAGATCTCAAACAAAAGCTTATAGATAAGATAGAAGCATTTATCGAAGATTAATAACACAAATTGTCATTATAAAGTGTTCTTCCACTCGCTCATTCGGGGTTCTTTTGGAAGACAACGCCTCTGTTTGCAAGACGGTAGGCAACAAAATAATTCGTCTTTTGAAATATTATCTGAGCTATACATTAACTAAATGATTTAAAAATTTGGTAGCATTGGTTATATAACAAATACCGTGTTGTCACAAAGTTTGATATTAATTATATATTTGTTATCAAACCTTTAACTTAACTACACTATAATGGCTCATTCTCTCAGAGAAATTAAGCAACAAACCCAAATAATCTTAAAAAGCCTAACCTGGAGACAACACTGATACCCGCGAATCCTAACATGTCGCAATTAACTAATGCTTATAGGATGTTTTTCAATTCAAACTATTAAATTTATTTTCCTAAACCATACGCACCCATGAAAAAAATTCATTTATTCGTTCTGCTATTAACCGGATTGATGTACAGTCTTGGTGCATCTGCACAAGCACATTTGGGTATCACAGAATTGGAAATTAGAAATTCCCATAGTGATTTGATATTCAAATCTTCCACAACGACTTCTGGTAGTCATTTCATATATGCAAATATGTCACTTGGTACATTTTTTTATTACTTCGATAAAAGTACTGGTTTAGCAGACCATTGTATACAAATTCCCAATGACCTTACAAGTTTAAATACTCAAGTAGAAATTTATAACAAGAAGTATGTAGTTACGTCTAAAAAAAGTTGGACGGCTTATCTCGAAGGAGATGGTATGATGTATATAAAACTTTTATATTTAACTGAACAAAAAACATATTATTTTACGTACAAAAATATTGAGGAGTAACTTATCTATTAGTAAATTGTAAACAGAAATGCTTAGCTTAATCAAGCTTGGGTTTCTTATTTACAAGTTCAATAGCTTTGATCCGTATGCTTTAAAGGTTTGTATTACAAATCTAATGGGTTAAATAACAAACAACATAGGCGCAAGCGGCATATTTGCATGAAGTAGCATTACATACAGCGGTATTGATTAAACTTACTTTCTTTTATCCTATTCCGCATCCTTTTTTCTAAATATGAATATTATATTTGATAGGTAATCGGCAAACAATATGGTTGTTTCTGTTTTTAAATATTTATGATGAAATACGGACTTTTGATTGATATGGATGGCGTCATCTATAGTGGTGAAACATTAATTGAAGGGGCAGATAAATTTATTGCCCGCCTGCTTGAAAACAATGTACCTTTTACTTTTATGACTAATAACAGCCAGCGCACAAGGCTCGAAGCTGTTCGTAAACTAAACAGAATAGGAATTGAAGTTACTGAAGACCATGTTTATACCAGTGCTATGGCCACCGGTAAATTTCTGGGTGACCAGGGCCCTAATGGTACGGCCTATGTTTTAGGCGAGGGCGGGTTAATAACCAGCTTACATGAAAATGGCATTACATTGGTTGACTCCGACCCTGAATTTGTAGTATTGGGCGAGGGCCGGAACTTTACATTGGAAATGGTTCAGCGGGCAGTAGATATGATTTTAGCAGGGGCTAAGTTTATTACAACCAATAGAGACCCTTCGCCTAAAAAACCGGGCTGGAATAATTTAGGAATTGCAGCAACTACAGCCATGATAGAGGAAGCTACCGGCCGAAAAGCCTTTGTTACCGGAAAACCAAGCCCGGTGATGATGCGTTCGGCCCGAA
>JAQBOY010000299.1 GCA_028287805.1 Mucilaginibacter sp. | reverse complement strand
TTTAATTATTTAACTAACTCTTTAAAGTCGTTATATAAAATCTCTTTTTTATCTAAAGTAACTACACTTTTAATATAATCTAATGATTTAAGCGCTTTTACTTCATCAAACATCTTGTTGGCATTTTCTTTATTCTGTAAATATTGTACAGCGTATTGGGCCAATTGCTCCTCACCTATTGGTTGCGGGCTGTACATTCTGAATTGCTGATCTAAACTTTGTTTCGCTGCTGCAAATACCTCTTCATATTTGATCTCGATATTGTTATCCTTTAATATCTTATTTTCAATCAAAGTCCATTTCAGGTTTTGTGCAAAGTCTTTATAGCCACCTTCTAATTCTTCTTCGGTCAATTTTTCATTAGTGACTTTTAACCAGCGTTTTAAAAAGTCGTCAGGTAATTCAAACTGAACTTTTTCTATGCTATAGTTATAGATGTCATTTTGCAGCTTGCGTTCTGCATCCTGTTTCATCATAACCTCTATTTCTTCAGTAATTTTAGCTCTGAAACCTGCTTCATCAGTTACCACACCTTCACCAAATAATTTGTCAAAGAACTCCTGATTCAAATCACCTTCTTCCAAACGGTTTATATTTTTAACCTTTAAACGAAAGTTTGACTTTAAATCAGCTGCTGTTTCTTCATCGATATTTAAAATAGCTGCAACTTTTGCCGCTTCATTATCAAATGCTTTCTGAATATCCAGCACTACTTCATCGTCCTTTTTTAAACCTATTAATGATGCTTTTATGGCTTCATCTTTTATCTGGTCTAATCTAACTGATGTTGTATTGCTTATGCCATCCTCAAAAACAGAACCATCAGGCGAAAGCTGGGTTAATTCGGCATAAAGCACGTCATCATCTGCCGATACGTCAGGATTTGTCATCTTGCCATAGCTACGGCGGATATTTTTAATACGTGCAGCTAAAGTTTCCTCATCAACCTTAATAACATATTCAGCTAATTTATCTTTTGATGAAAAATCAAGCGTAAACTCAGGAGCTAAACCAACCTCATAATTAAATTCAAAATTATCAGCGAAATCCCAGTTATATTCTTTTTTATCATCAACCTTAGGCAACGGCTGACCTAAAACTTCCAACTTTTGCTCGTTCAGGTAATTGTTTAAAGTATCAGACAGTAAATTGTTAACCTCATCAACCAAAATACTTTTACCATACATTTTTTTAATATGAGCCGGTGGCACCATTCCGGGACGGAAACCAGGTATTTTGGCTTTTTTTGCATGGTCTTTAATTGCCTTATCAACCCGGGGCTGATAATCTTCAGGATTCATACTAATGGTTACAACCGCATTCAGGTTATCGATATTTTCTTTTGAAATATTCATCTTCTTACCAGGTATTTTAAATACTAAACAGTATCGCCAAATGAGGCGATTTTAGAGGCGCAAAGGTACTAATATTTTTTAAAAAAACCGATCGGGAGTACACCCTTTTTATTTTAAACCCGCCACTGCTATTGATTTATTTACCTGGAATTTTACCACTTTATTTTTAACTGGTTTAATTGTTTTAAGATAAGCATAAATAGCTTCTAAATCGGTATCATTCATGCCGCTATATTCCCACCATGGCATAATAGTTTGAAAATCTGATTTACTTACGGTCGTAGCTTTAGTTGGATCATTAAATAATTTCATCCGGGCAATAAATTCACTTTTAGTCCATTTTCCGATCCCTGTCTCCTCATCAGGAGTAATATTTGCTGACCGTAATGTATTTCCATTTATAATATATTCTTTACCGCCGGCAAATTCAAACCCTTCAATTAGCTTACCATGATCGTCTCTTGAATGGCAGTCTTTACAGGCTGCGGATTGAACCACGTATTCACCATACTTAATTGTATCATGTGTATCTGGTTTAACGCCCAATGTTGCCTTTTCAGGCATAGTATGCACTAATATATTAAGTGGAAAATTAAGTTTTGCTTTTGAGTAGTCAGTATTTACTGATTTTAATGTACGTAAATAGGCTATAATAGCATATATATCTTCCCTATCCATTTTAGCATAATATTGCCATGGCATTAAGGGAAATATAGGCGATCCATCCTTTTTAACACCTGTGGTTATTGCTCGGAATATCTCGCCATCAGACCAGTTTTTTAAATTATTCGGTGTAATATTTGGCACTATAACTTCGCCCGGAAAACCAATTGATACATCAAATTTTTGGCCGCCTGCTCCTAAATGTGTTAAATCTATAGGCCCTGCAAATTTAGATTGATCATGAGGAGAATGGCAGTCAAGGCATGCTGCAACATTTATGGCAAGGTACTTACCCCGGGCAATTCGCTGGGGAGTGGCTGCTATTTTAATATTTTCTGGCTTACCAACATCGGGTAGCGCAAGGGTAATGTAAGAGATTGTGGCTATAATTATTAAAAAAGCAGTTATTATAATATAAGCAATGGGTTTATAAATTTTTTTCATTGATTAATAATTATGAGCTTAGGTTAATCTTTATCAGTTTACTTTTTCAACAGATGACGCGCCCGATTTATCGTTATTCACATCCTTCGGATTGCCCCTATATTGTATTTTTGAAGCGCCGCTGGTATGAATATTCAAGGAATTTAACACGTTGATCTGGCACTTGCTTGCACCCGAAGTTGAAATATTGTAATTGCCCACCACAAAATCAAGGGCATTTAGTTTACCTACCCCACTTAACTCAATGTTGTGTGAACTGGCCTGACCCGTTAAGGTAATTTTGGTTGCACCACTTCCCTCTGTATTTACGTTGGCAGCATTAAGGTCCATAGTTAATTTTGTAGCGCCCGACAGCTTAAAATGAATATCCTGTGTATTTATTTTTCCGTCAGATGTTACTTCAACTGCACCGGATGCTTCCATCTCTTTAATATTCCGGATGCCAATATTTACCGTCATTTCTCCTCTGCTGCATATATTTTTCTTAGTTTCAATACGCAATTTACCGTCACTAACCGTTGTTTTGATATATTTTAACAGGTTATCATCAGCAGTAATAGTTAGTGATGAAGAGCTGTCCTGCTTTAAGTTAACTCTAAATTCGCCTGAAACATCTATTTTGGTAAAATCACTTATCTTCCGGGTTTCGGTGCCCGGGTTTCCTGAACCACGAACACAATGTAACCTGCACGATGATAACAGAATTATAGATACACCTGAAATTAATATTAATAGGTTTAAAATCGTCTTTTTCATTTTTATGATTTGGTTTATAAGTATGTGGAGTAGTTTAGTTTATACTCTATTTGACGCATACGTTGTTAATAAAGTTACATAAAAAAAGAACTATCAACCTAATGACAGTCCTTTTAATAAATATTATATAATAGAATAGGTTTGGTATTAAAGTTTTACAATATCTGTTATAAGTTGGTGTATATGTTTGGGGTTAATAACCATTTGCTGCGGTACTACTTTCGTTTCGGTAGCGTTCATAGCAGTTAATTCTGTACGGTTAACTGTTGATGAGCTACTGTAAGTTAAGCTATACTCGTCTATCGTACCTGTTAAATCAGCTTTAGCCTGATCACTTACAGTAATGTTAGCTGCATAGTTATTTAATTTTAAGCCTGCATAAGCATGGTCATATAAATTTATATCAAGACTAATTGCTGATAACTTACCATCTGATTTTACAATAGCATTATCATAAGCGGCAATTGAACGCAAATCAGTTGCAGTAACATATACTACCAGCTTTTCTGCCTTGTAAGAGGATACGCGTAAAACACCATCTTCATCCTGTACCAGGGCATTTTCTGCATAATAGTTATTGTTTACGGTTACTTCATCTTTTTTGCCATTTGTAATATAAACTTCTACATTACCATGAACCTCAATTTTATTGATACTGCCAACATGGGTTAACGTAGTTGCTTTGTTAGTTGTAGCAGTGTCTGCATAAGTAAAGTTTGCTGTTCCTAACACTACAACTGTCATAGTGATCAGGGTTAAAATTGTTTTTTTCATTGCCTTAATATTTTAATTGTCAATTATTTGAATTTTTTATTGTTTTTAATTACACCCATAGGACGGCAATAATTAGGGAGGGTTACACCAGGATTTAGTGTAATAGATGCACACCCGGTTTTTGTCGGTCAATGGCAGATTTTAGCCGACGAATGGGAGAGATTTTTTTAAGTGAAAAAGAATTTTTAATGTTTTATACGAATTATTTCCGGAGATAGACTCTATTTAGGCTTAGAGATAATATTTATCGCCATTAAACTTTATTTTTCCGGCATCAAGCAGTAACCGGATAGTTTCGATCTTTTCTTTTTCCGCACCGGTTTTAAGCGAGGATACTAACGTTCCGATAGCTGAAGGGGATTTACTTAATACTTCTACAATCTCGTTAGTAATATCGTCAGCTATTTCAGCCGCATTTTTTTGACGTTTTTCATCCAGGCATATATCGCAAATACCGCATTTGCCCACATTAGGTTCGTCAAAATACGCTAACAGCATTTGGCTGCGGCACTTTCTATGTACGGCATAAGCAAAAACCGCTTCCATTTTTTTAAGATAAGTGGTTTTACGCTCTTCTATATACCGCTTATTAATAAATAGACTATTAGCATGTTGCCGGGGTTTTAAATACGTAACCTGCGGACTATCATTTTGAGGCAGATAATTTAATATATTATATTCCTGTAATTGTTTTAAACCTTCAATTACCTGCTGAACGCTCATGTGGCTGCGCTTTGCTAAATCAAACTCTCTTAAGCGCACATAATTTTCAAACGCCCCGCCGTATGAACGCAGTAAGGTTTTAATGAACATATCCCAGCCTTTGTTTTGGATTTGAAAATTGTAGAGTTCCTCATTATGAACCTGAAACCTAAACCGCGATGGTAAAAAAACACTTTCATTAAATGATAAATATTCATCATTCTCCAAAAACTTTAAAGCATTTAATGTTTTTATGCTATCCAGTTTAAAGCGCGAGCAGAAATCGCCTAAATCTAAATCAAAGCTTATCCCATCCCCTGCGCCATAAGCCAGCTGATAGTAGTTGGCCAGGTAATGGTACACCCGCTTAATTTCATCAACGGAAGGGAAATTATGCAAAAACATTTTTTCCTGCTTTAACCTGTCAGGGTAATTATATAATAAAACAGTATAAGCTTTATTTTCATCGCGCCCGGCCCGGCCGGCTTCCTGGTAATAGGCTTCCAGGCTATCAGGCAAATCTTTATGTATCACAAAACGCACGTCCGGTTTATCAATTCCCATCCCAAAAGCATTAGTAGCTACAATTATCCGGATATGATTATTTTTCCATCCTTCCTGCTTTTTTGAGCGCACATCAGCGCTTAAACCTGCATGATAATAATCCGCGCTGATATTATTATCATTATACAATTTGGCTATTTCGGAACATTCCTTACGGCTGCGCACGTAAACTATTCCACTTCCCTTAACCCCATGAGCAATGTCCAGCATTTTACGCTGTTTACTTTCGGTATGCTGTACTACATAGCTAATATTTTTCCGCTCAAAGCTTTTTTGAAAAACTACGGGGTTTTTAAACTGCAATTTTTCCTGGATATCTATTCTCACTTCGGCAGTAGCAGTAGCGGTAAGCGCTATAACCGGCACATCAGGATGCAGTTCCCTTAAATCGGCAATATGGAGGTAGGGCGGCCTGAAATCATATCCCCATTGGGATATGCAATGAGCCTCATCTACAGCTATTAAATTAACATTCATATATTTAATGCGCTCGCGCACTAAATCAGACAGTAAACGTTCGGGAGAGAGATACAGGAATTTTACCGGTCCGTAAATGCAACTATCCAGCGCTATATCAATTTCGCGCTTAGCCATGCCTGATGTAACAGCAATAGCATCAATCCCTTTGGCTTTCAGGTTTTCTACCTGGTCTTTCATCAGAGCGATAAGAGGAGATATTACAATACATATTCCCTCCTTAGCCAAAGCGGGTACCTGGAAACAAACTGATTTACCACCGCCTGTAGGTAATAGCGCCAGCGTATCATGACCTAATAAAACTGATGAAATAATATCCTCCTGCATTGGGCGGAAGGTATCATGTTTCCAATATGCTTTTAATATTTCCTGTATGGTCATTTATTTATGGCAATTTCAAAACTATTAAAAATGTATCAATAGTTTTAACTTCGCAGTGTAAACAATTAATGGTTATGAAGCACCTTTATACAAGTATCCTTTTTTTAGTATTTAGTTTGAGTGTATATGCTCAAAAATGGAATGTAGAAAATACACCCGGCCCATCTAAAAAAGTATCTATTAGTACCAACGAAGGTACGTGGATGGACCTGGATGTAAGCCCGGACGGTAAAACAATTGTATTTGACTTATTAGGTGATATATATACGCTGCCTGTTACAGGCGGCAAAGCAACCTTGCTTGCCGGCGGCAAAGCATGGGAGGTGCAGCCACGTTATAGTCCTGACGGTAAACTTATATCCTATACCAGCGATAAGGATGGCGGCGATAATATATGGCTGATGAATAGTGATGGAACAAATAAACATGCTATCACCAAAGAAAACTTCCGGCTGTTAAACAATGCTTCATGGACACCCAGCGGGCAGTACCTGGTGGCCCGCAAGCACTTTACCGGTACACGTTCACTGGGGGCTGGCGAAATATGGCTGTATCATAAAACCGGTGGTGAAGGAATACAGTTAACCAAACGTAAAAATGATCAGCAGGACGCTGGTGAGCCGGTAGTTTCGCCTGATGGGAAATCTGTTTATTGGAGTGAGGATATTACCCCCGGCCCTGTTTTTCAATATAATAAGGACCCATATAAAGGTATATATGCTATAAAACGTTTAAACCGCGAGACCGGCGAAATTGAAACGGTAACGGGCGGTACAGGCGGTGCAGGCAGGCCACAGCTATCTCCTGATGGGCGGTTACTGGCTTTTGTAAAACGGGTAAAGTTGAAATCTGTATTGTATCTGCATAATTTAAGCACTGGGGAAGAATGGCCGGTATATGAGGATCTTTCACATGACCAGCAGGAAACATGGGCCATTTTTGGCGTATATCCCAACTTTGCATGGACACCTGACAGCAAAAACCTGGTTTTTTATGCAAAAGGAAAAATATGGAACTTAGATATCAATACGCTTAGTGCAGTACAAGTACCCTTTGAGGTTACTTCTCAGCAAACCATTACAGATGCGCTCCATTTTCCACAAAAAGTTTTTCAGGATAATTTTGAAGTAAAAATGGTCAGGCAGTTGACTACCTCGCCCGATGGTAAACGCGTTGCATTTAACGCCGCAGGTCATATTTATATTAAGGATCTGCCAAAGGGCGAACCCAAACGAATTGACACTTTAAATGATTTTGAATATGATCCTGAATTTAGCCCGGATGGAAAATCATTGATTTATGTTGACTGGAGTGATGAATTAAAAGGATCTGTCAATAAAATAGATTTAACAACCCGTGAGGTAACGCCGCTAACCCGCGAAAAAGGGTTTTATTATACACCCAAATTTTCCAGCAAAGGCGATAAGATCATTTACCGTAAAGGTGAAGGCAATGAGGTTTTAGGATTTGCATTTGGTAAAAATCCGGGTATATACATCCTGGCGGCAGATACCGGCGGCACTCCAAAACTTATTATTAATAATGGTGTTGCACCCCGATTCTCTGCTGATGATTCAAAAATATATTACCAAAGCAATGAAGGTGGCAAAAAAGCCTTTAAGGTAATGGATGTGAGCGGAGCCAATCAAAAAACGTTGTATACCTCCACTTACGCCACCCAGTTTAACCCCAGTCCGGATGGTAAATGGATGGCTTTTACTGAATTGTTTAACTGTTACATTACCCCAATGGTACATACAGGCAACCCGCAGGATCTATCGGCAAATAATAAAGCTATACCATTAAGCAAGCTTACCCGGGATGCCGGCACTTATATACACTGGAGTAAGGACAGCCAAAAACTGATGTGGACACTTGGGCCAAAATATTTTGTAAGGGATATTCACAACGCGTTTCCGTTTGTTGATGATGCTACAGATAAAACCCCGCCAATTGATACTATAGGTATTGATATTGGATTAAAATTAAAAACAGATGTTCCGGTTGGAAAGATCGCCTTTAAAAATGCACGGATAATTACAATGAAAGGCGATGAGGTAATTGAAAACGGCACCATACTGATTGATCGTAATAAAATAGCGGCAATAGGCAAAACAAGTGATATTAAAATTCCCGACAGCGTAAAAACATACGACATGGCCGGGAAAACAATTATGCCGGGTATAGTAGATGTACATGCGCATTTACATCCAAGTCCAGATGGTATTTCGCCGCAGCAGGACTGGAACTATTTTGCCAATTTAGCGTATGGTGTAACCACCTCACATGACCCTTCCAGCAATACCGAAATGGTTTTTAGCCAGTCGGAAATGCTGAAGGCGGGCCAAATGGTAGGTCCCAGGGTTTATTCAACAGGAACAGTTTTATATGGTGCAGATGGCGATTTCAAGGCAGTGATCAACAGCCTGGACGACGCCCGTTCACACTTGCGCAGGTTAAAGGCGGTTGGAGCATTTTCAGTAAAGAGCTATAACCAGCCCCGCCGTGAACAGCGCCAGGAAATTATTGAGGCCGCGCGCGAGCTGCAAATGGAAGTAGTGCCCGAAGGTGGCTCAACCTTTTTCACCAATATGAATATGATACTTGACGGGCATACCGGAATTGAGCATAATATACCTGTATGGCCGGTTTATAAAGATGTAAAGACATTATGGAATGACAGCAAATCGGGCTATACGCCTACCTTAATTGTATGCTATGGCGCCCAGTTTGGCGAAAATTACTGGTATGACCGTACCGAGGTTTGGAAAAACGAGCATCTGCTTAGTTACACGCCGCAATTTATTGTCGACGCCCGTTCGCGCAGACGTACTACTTCTGAATATGGCGATTACGGACATATTGAAGTATCTAAATATGTAAAACAAATAGCTGATGGGGGTACCAAAGTTAACTTAGGAGCACATGGACAGTTGCAGGGCTTAGGTGCGCACTGGGAACTATGGATGCTGGTACAGGGTGGCATGACCCCAATGCAGGCTATACATTGCGCTACCATCAATGGCGCTGCTTATTTAGGTATGGATAAAGAGATTGGCTCGTTGGAAACCGGTAAGCTGGCCGATTTGATCGTCATTAACGATAATCCGTTAGACGATATACGCAACAGCGATAAAATAAAATATGTAATGGTTAACGGCAGATTATATGATGCCGACAACATGAATGAGATAGGCAACCGTCAAAAAATCCGCATGCGCTTTTGGTGGCAATTCAATCATGGGGGTGTGATAAATTTACCGGTTAGTAATAAGGAAACTTATTTGTTTGGCAGTGAGGATGGGGATAATTGATTGATGTCGAATTTATTTGTCAAACCAAATTAAAGGAAAATGCAAACCTCTAAAATCAACAAGTTGTCTGTGGCTCACAAACAACTATTTATTCAGCAAAATAACTATGAGTATTGTGAAGATATAAGCAATGGAGGAAGTGAAAAGCAGTATTGATGCATTTTCCAAACAAAAAGCCCGCGAATTGCGGGCTCTTTTGTTTAATAGTTTTTTATTTATCGTTTATCAATGTCCACGAATTCCTTGTTCACTTCCCCAACATATATCTGCCGCGGACGACCAATAGGCTCTTTATTTTCTTTCATTTCCTTCCATTGTGCTATCCATCCCGGTAAACGGCCCAGGGCAAACAATACGGTAAACATATCTGTAGGGAAACCTAATGCGCGGTAAATAATACCAGAGTAAAAATCAACGTTAGGGTATAATTTACGTTCTACAAAATAAGGATCTTTCAGGGCCACTTCTTCCAGCTTTTTAGCTATCTCCAGCACCTCATCGTCAATACCTAATTTTTCTAAAATATCATCACAAGCTTTTTTAATGATGCGTGCACGCGGGTCAAAGTTTTTATATACCCGGTGTCCAAATCCCATTAAACGGAACGGATCGTTTTTATCTTTTGCCTTATTGATCCATTTTTCAGTATCTCCTCCGTCCTCTTTAATTTTTTCCAGCATCTCAATTACTGCTTGATTGGCGCCGCCATGCAGCGGGCCCCATAAAGCAGATATACCTGCAGATACTGAAGCATAAATATTAGATTCGGAAGAACCCACAATACGCACGGTTGAAGTTGAGCAGTTTTGCTCATGATCAGCGTGCAATATTAATAAGGTGTTCATGGCGCTTACAATAACCGGATCTATCTCTATCTGCTCTGTGCGCTGACCAAAGGTCATATGCAAAAAGTTGGTCACATAATCATACTTATTTTGCGGATAAATAACCGGATGACCTAAGGACTTTTTGTATATCCATGATACTACAGTGGTCATTTTAGCCAGCATTTTAATAATGCTTAAATTTTGTTCCTCTTTAGTCTGGTTAGGTTTTAGTGATTCCGGATAAAAAGCTGATAATGAACAAACCAGTGACCCTAACTGACCCATTGGATGTGACTTTGACGGAAAACCATCAAAAAACTTCTTCATATCCTCATGCACCAAAGTATGGCGGCTCACTTCATATTCAAAGTCCTTTAACTGGGTAACTGTAGGCAGCTCTCCATATATCAATAAATAAGCAACTTCAATAAAAGTTGATTTTTCGGCCAGTTGTTCTATCGGGTAACCGCGATATTTAAGTATACCTAATTCACCGTCTAAAAATGTAATAGCGCTTTTAGTAGCGCCTGTGTTTTTGTAACCGATATCTAAGGTAACATAACCGGTTTGATCTCTGAGTTTTGAAATATCAATGGCTTTTTCACCTTCCGTACCTTCAATTACCGGAAAGTCATAGGTTTTATCATCAATTATTAGTTGTGCTTTTGCCGACATAGGAGTGTTTTATGTGCAACAAATATAAATAAATCTGCGTACTAATAGCCGCTAAGATGATTTACCAATTGTAAAAAAGTTGTCTTATAATTTACTGGTTGAACAACATTTGTATATTTTCAGACAAAAAATGATTTAAAAGGTCCTAATTGTGTTAATGCCGAAGCTAATTTTACTGATTCATGATAATTATAGTGCTCTTACCTACTCGTTGATAATAACTTTACTTCTTTTAACGCTGGTGTTTTTTTTTATCGCCTTGTTTTATCGTAAACGCCTTAAAACTATCAAAAAACAGGGGACTAATACAAACAGCCAGCAACTTAACTCGCTGCTCAACTCATTAAATGATATTATTTTTGAATTTAATGAAGATAAAGTTTGCCTTAATGTATGGTTTAATAACACTTTGCCGCCAGTAGTTGACCCAAACCAAGCTATTGGAAAAAAGCTGAGCGATGTTATAGGTTCGGAAAAAGCCCAAAAATTCAACGAAGCCTTAGATCATGTTATCAAATACAGGGAAGCAACCTCGCTTGAATATCTTTCTGATTTTGATACCGGTGAATGGTTTTTAGCAAAAATGACCCCCGTATTTGATCGTCACGGAAAATATACCTCACGCATATCAGCGTCACTTACTAATATATCCAGACAAAAAAAATACGCCGATGCATCAAAGGAAAATGAACTTTTACTGATTGAGGCACAGACCATTGCAAAAGTAGCTAATTGGTGGTATGACAAAGATACCAAGGAAATTTACTGGTCAAAAAATTTATATTCCATTTTAGAAATCGATCCCCAATTAGAACATGATAATAAATTTGAGTCTTACATGAAAATGGTTCATCCTGATGATCGTGAAAACCTGCTTCAATATTTTTCATCCTTTCCTGAAAACATGGAGGATATTCAGTATGTACATAAATTAATTACACCTAAG
>JAQBOY010000316.1 GCA_028287805.1 Mucilaginibacter sp. | reverse complement strand
GCTGTATCAAAGTAATAAAACCTTTTGGCTGTACGGCATATTCGGTAATAGAATCGCCAAAAAACACCACGTTAACTGGCTTTTGGGGTTTAAATGAACATAATGCAACAATAGCTGCCAACAGAATAATTTTTTTCATAATGTATATTTAGGATCGGATGCTAAATTGATTTAGCGAAGGTAGATGATAATTTATTTACTTGCAACTTAATTATGAAATTACTGAAATTTTACCCGAATAAACCTGGGGCGATACAAATTCGGATGTACTGTAAGGTCCTTAATAAATTCTATGGAGTTGATATTATAGCTGATGAGCAACTCGCCGGTTTTAGAAAGGCTGGGGTGCGCTTTAGCATTATACACTACAAAAGTTTTTTCAATAAGGTCGGGCTTGCAGTCCCATAGCTTAATCACAGGACCAAACGGACCCTTGGGGCTTGCCCCTATCCGCATACCGACGGTAGTAGTCATGCCGCCTAATTGAAATACCAAAGCGTAGCGCCCATCCGGCAAAGCCGAAACGCTCAATTCGTTAGAAACACCATCGGTAACAGCTGCTACAGCGTGCATATCACCAACCCAGGCCTTACCATTCCAATAGCTCCACTTGTTGAAATTTTCAAAATCCTTTGGCAGTACACGTGCGATAAGCAAATTTTTAGCCAGGCCCTTAACGCCGTACACATATATGTAACCATCGGGATGCTGCGCTCCGGCCTGTTTAGTATTTACATAAATACCGGCGCCAAATGACCCCGAATCGCCTTTTTTATCCATTAAAAAAAATGGGGTATCCATTTGCTTAACATTTTTGAACGGGGGTTTACTACCTGCCGGAATTTTGATAAGGGTGTTACCCACTTCTTTAAATCCAAATGCATCAGTACTTACATTGCGCACCCTGTAACCAAAAATATAAATATTATTACCGAGCGCCTGGTTTACAAAACCATCGCCCAGCCAGTAATAATCGGCTGTATCTGTTTGAGGTGTTTTAGGGGTAAAAACAGGCTCGGCATCACCCTTTGCATCTTTATCCCAATAAAATTTCATTTGGTTTTTTAGCGGTGCATTACCATTTAAGATGGCTACCGAGTTATGGATCATTTTGTAACCCGGCATCATGGTATTACCCTTAATTTCACCTACCATTGTATCGCTGAATATAAAGAGGACACTATCCCGGGTATTTGCCTGCCGGCTTTCAACCCCGTTAAAGGGTATGGTATATATGCCGTCGCCGCCAAACCAGCCGCTGTTCCTTTTAAGCAAAGCCGACCATTCAGGGGCTTCTTCAACTGTAAATTTAATATCGGTAAGGTTAGGCGTTCTTTTAACTTGCGCGCTTGTTTTACAGCACAAAAAGCAAATAAGCAAACCAACAAGTATAAAAGATCTCATGCTTTAAACTCAATAATCGAGTGTCCAAAAACGTATTCAGGCTACCAACGGTTTGTGCTTTACTTTATTAAGCGTTATTATAACTAAGCCGGTAAGTCCGCCAAGCAGCATCAAGCCGCCTATAATTTCTGCTTGTGTAAATGTAAAGCCAAAAAAACTGTATTTAAAATTTATGCGGATATGTTCTATCAAAAAACGTTCGCCGCCATTCAGTATAAGGTAGATACTGAACATTAACCCCGGTGTTTTAATGTTTTTGCGAAACGCCCATATCAGCAAAAACATACCAATACATAAAACCAGTTCATAAAGTGATGTTGGATAAACACCCTTAACCAACTGGTTACAATAATTACCGTTACAACCCGCAATTGGCAAGCCCGCGTTAATAGAATTATGCGGAAAGCGTGACGACCACATCCAATTGGGTAGCCAGCCAAGCCATAGTGGTTTGATATGGTTGTTGATGATCCCCCAATCGCCATCTCCGGATAGCTGACAGCCAATACGGCCAATGCCATAAGCCAGCATCATGCCCGGCGAGCCAATATCTGCCAGATGCACCTGTTTCATGCCATAGCGATGACCAATATAAAGATAAGTAAGCGCGCCAAATATTAAACCGCCGTAGTAGGTAAAGCCGTTAACAGAAAATAATGTACCCCAGGGGTTATAGAACAACTGATCGATATGTTCGGCACTGTCGAAAAGCTTTGCACCGATAAAGCCAAAAAAGCCAACACTAAAAACGATCAGGCCCATCAGCTGGTAAGGATGCACGGTTTGTTCAACAATTTTAGGTTGGGTCAAAACATGCTTCTTCCGGTCGAGATATACCCAGCAGACAAAAGTTAAACCCACCAATAAGCCGGCAATGGGGGTTCCCTGTGCAGACAGCATATATCCCCTTGGGTCCTGAGCGAAAGCACCATATTTAAAAATAATCCCTAACACTTTAAAACCGAATAAAAAACCCAATAAGAAATTAGCGGCAATATCTAATACTGAAGCCGGTTTACCGGTGATAACTTTACGTTTAAAGGCATGGATCTTACCGTTAGCCTCATACCGTTTAAATTCTGATGCGAACACGATGTAGGCTAACAAAAAGGACAGCGCAACAAAAAAACCAAAGGTTTGGACAGGGAAACCGATACGGATATTAAACAGGTAATAGAAAAGATCGCTTATTGTGGGAAACATAATGCTAATGTATTAATATCAGTTATTTGTGCCGCACATTTATCAAAAAGGGTTAACGTTTTATCAATGTTAACCCTCACAATCCGTTATAAAGAGCTGTTAAAAACCAAGCTGAACACCCAGGCTAACAACACGCTGGTTAATGTAAGCATCACCGGCGGTATTGGTAGAGATTTCCGGATCCTGCTGATATTTATTATAGTTATCAAATGTGAATAAATTGTATGCGCTCAGATAAACACGCGCGTTATTTATTTTAAATGGTAACAGTTTGGTTGGCAATTGGTAACCAATATCTATAGTTTTTACCCTAATGTAATAGGCGTTTATCAGCCAGTAATCAGAAAAATAGGCTGTAGGGCTGTTTACTGATGTTGGGTTTAAACCTAAACGCGGGAAGTTGGCATTAACAGAATTTTGGGGAGTCCAGCGCTCTTCATGTATAGGTTGAAACTGGCTCTGGAAAGGTTCTATACCTGTACCCAGTATGGCAAAGCTATAATTGAACGAGCCCTGCATTAATACGCTCATGCTAAATCCTTTATAAACCACCTGCAAAGATAACCCTAAAACAGTATTAGCAAGGTTAGGCCTGCCAATAGCTCTTTGGTCAAACACATTGATTACACCATCATGGTTAAGATCCTGGTATTTGAGGTCGCCGGGTTGCAACGGAATGCCGTTATCCGGTATAGCAATGGTATTACCGGCATTTGAATTACCATGAGCGGCACGGTAAGCAGCAATTTCAGCTATATCGGCAGCTGAATAATAGCCTAAGTAATGATAACCAAACTGCTGGCCAATAGGATAGCCCGTACGGGCAAGGTATGGATATGCAGGTGTAGCCTCGTCTTCAAACAGTATTTTGTTTTTAGCATAGGAGAATACAAAGCCCGCGTTGTACTGCACTTTACCAATATTACTGTGGTAGCTTATCTGCCCGTCTATACCCTGGTTTTGCGTTTTACCGATGTTTACAGCAGGAAGCTCTACACCCAGTATTTCAGACACGCTGCCCGGTTTGATCAGCTGGTTGTAACGGATGTCATGAAAATAATCGACTGTAACAGATATTTTATCATGAAATAAGTTCATATCTAAACCTATATCCAGTTTACGGGCGCGTTCCCAAACTACAGTAGGGTTACCGAGCGCTCCTTCTGATATAGTATTATAGGCCTGTGCTGATTGCCCATAGCTATACGGAGCGCCCTGGTTGTAAACCTGGTTATATACATAACGGTTACCCGGTGCAGCATCAGACCCTACTAAACCGTAACTTCCACGTAATTTAAACAGGCTGAATACGGGCAATGCATTGTTAAAAAACGACTCCTTAACCAGGTTATAACCCACACTTACCGCTGGAAAAATGCCATAGCGGTGGTTAGCGGCAAACCTATCGGTACCGTTATAGGCTACGTTGAAATCAACGAGGTATTTTTGTTTGTAATCATAACTTGCTTTACCAGATACTCCCATGAATTTTTGCGGCACACCAACCAGAGAAGCATCAAGCAATGCTTGTGCAAAGTAAGTATTTGAGGTTTGATTGAATAATAAGAGCCCCGAAAAGTGATGCGTGTTACTAAAGGTACGATCGTAATTGGCGTACAGCTGAATATTATAGTTATTGCTGTTAATATCAGTATTGCCGGTTAAAGCATAGGTTTGGTAAACATAAGTAGCACCAGGCCTTAGAGTATATTGGTTGGTAATAGGGTCGTAATGATACGCCGGAATACCACCGTTAAATATTTGCTTGGTAAATTGCTCAATACTGGAGTAAGCCACACGGCCTGTTAAAGAAAGTCCGTTGGTTATTGCATCCAGTTTTTGCGTTGCACCAAACAGGAAGTTAAAATCGGTACGGCGTGAATGCTGGTATCCGCCCGTTGCCAGCCTGGCGTTTAGCGTAGGCAGGTGATCGGGGTTAAAGTTTGAATAAGCATAAGAGTACGAGCCATTAGGATTTAAGTATGGGGCTGTAAATGGCGTTTCTTTTGTGAAATTGTAAACCTCGCTTACCGCATTTTCATTATAAGGCTGATTTAGATCGCTAAAACGGGTGGTTACATCTAAACGAAGATCGAGTGTTTTGTTAGCCTTAAGATCCAGGTTGGAGCGGAAGTTATAGCGTTTAAAATAGTAGTTGGTATTAACAAGGCTCTGCGGATCGGCAAAGTCGCGTACCAAACCATTTTGATTTAAGGCACCGCCTGATATGAAATATTTTAAAGCATTTGAACCGCCCGATATATCTAAATTGGTATTGGCCTGTGTACTGAATTTTTTAAACACCTCGTCGTACCAGTTAACATTTGGATGGCCGTAAGGATCGGTGCCATTCTTAAAGGCATTGAGATCTGCCTGGGTGAATGATTGCTGTATACCATCATTAATTTGCGCCTCGTTAATTAACAACGCCGATTGATAAGAATCTAAAAACTTTGGCGTTTTGGTAGGTTGTGCCATACCGCCTTCAACCCTTAGGTTTACTTTTGGCGTGCCGCTTTTACCACGGCGGGTGGTTACCACCAAAACACCATTTGCACCTTTGATACCGTAAACTGCAGTAGTTGAAGCATCTTTAAGAATAGATATACTTTCAATTTCGTTTACGTTTATCTGCTGCAATTGGTCATAGCTATACTCAATATCATCAACAATAATTAGCGGCTGGTTACCTGCAGGGTTTAGTGAGCTTACACCCCTTATGTAAAAGTCAGAAGCATCTTTACCCGGTTGGCCAGAACCCTGTTGAGAAAAGAATCCGGGCAATTTACCTGTTAAGGCGTTTTGAACGTTAGCCGTTGGCACAGTACGTATTTCGCTGGCAGAGATTGAACTTACCGCACCTGTGTTGGTGATACGTTTTTTGGTACCATAAGCTATTACAGATACCTCATCCAAACCATTTGTACTGGTTTGCATAATAATATCCGCAGTATTAGAACTGCCAACCTTATACTCTTGAGCGGTATAGCCTATAAATCTTACTATAATTGTCTTAGACTGCCCCCTCAGGGTTAGTGTGAATTTACCGTTAGCATCAGTTATAACACCGTTGGTTGGGATGCCCTTTTCCACAACAGATACGCCGGTTAAAACACCCGTAATATCGCGTACTTTACCTGTAATGGTTGTACTTTGAGCATACAATGCCGCCGGAAGCAAGGTTATTATTATTTGAAAGAAAAGTATTATTTTTCTCATAGCTGCTTAATTAATTGGTTAAATTGATTGGGAATTACCATCCGGGGTTTTGTTTCATATTCGGGTTCTTCAACACTTCGTCGTACGGTATAGGGTACAGGTACATTTTGGGAACAAAAAATTTAGGTGTTATAACGGTTACCGGATTATAGGTTAAGCTTGCGTTCTGCTTCACAATGCTTACGCCCGTAAGCGGCTTGTTCATCACCGTTTCGGCAATTTTCCATCTCCGTATATCCCAGTACCGGCTCTCCTCAAAAGCAAATTCTATACGTCTTTCGTTTTGTATAACGGCGCGCATCTGGTCTTTGCTTATACCTGCGGCCAGGCCATAAAGGCTATTGCTGCTGGCAGTTATTCCGGCACGTTTACGTATGCTTATTACTGCGTCGTAGACATCCTGGGTAGGGCCGCCAACTTCATTTTGCGCTTCGGCGTAGGCTAAAACAATGTCTGCGTACCGCTGTACCAGCCAGTCGGAACTGTGGGCACTGTAGGTGTTTGTGCTTTCGAAATCGCCCATAAACTTGCGCATGTAATAACCCGTTTGGGTTTGCTGCAGCGTACTGTTAGGTTTACTTTGGCCGCCTTCATAGGTTTGAATTTGTGTGTTAAGCCACTGCGCACCATTATATATTATTGTAGCTGTAAATCGTGGGTCACGGTTATTATATGGGTTACCGGAGTTATAATTTGATGCGGCATCAGTTATAGCCAAACCGTTTAACATCGGGAAAGAATTTACCAACTCCTGCGTTGGGCTTGTTTGGCCCTTACCACCGGCTGTTGTAAACCCTATAGGCCCGTTATTGGTCTCAATATTGTTGTTATTGCCTACCTGCCGCATAAACAATATTTCGGGGTTATTTTGTGTGATAAATACATCTTTAAATTTTGGCAATAATGAATAAGTGCCCAGGTTCATTACATCTTTGGCGGCGGCGGCAGCAGCGGCCCACCTATTAGCACTAAAGCTGGTATAACCAGTTAGCGGGTTGGTGGCGTCAATATTACCGCCATTAAACAGCGGGCTGGCAGCATATAATAACACCCTTGCCTTTAAGGCCATTGCGCTGCCTTTTGTTGGTCGGTGGCTATCGGCATTGGGGTCGGCCACCGGGGCAACCAGTAACGAATCTTTTATAGCATCACATTCGCTGGTAATGTACTTTATACATTCGTCAAACGAATTGCGGGGCAGGGCAACATTATCAGATATTGTAAATACCTTATCGCCCAGTAAGGGTACACCTCCGTAGCGTTTTACCAGTTCAAAGTAAAACATGGCCCTTAAAAACCTGGCTTCGCTTTTCCAAACATATTTCATGGAATAACCATTGTATTTGGCCATTACCGGTACCACACCAATGTTGGTTACAAATTCATTGGCATCGCGTATACCCGAATAATAGTACGCCCAAAGATTTTCATCAGTTGGTAACGTGTAGGAGTTGTATGCGCCTGTAGCCAATATGGCAGCTATGTTTGTTGACGCAGAGGCTGATGAAATGGCATCGTCGCTGGCGGCATCAAGGTAATCGCTACCCACCCTGTTATGGCCGTTCTTTACAATACCATAAATGTTAAACAAGTACATTTGGGCGTTAGAACCTAAAGAATCCTTGCTGTCAAAAACATAATTGATAGTTACCTTATCCACCGGAAATTGCTCGTACTTTTTGCATCCGGCAATTGCCAATATTAATGCTGTAATTGCTATAATATTTTTATAATTTTTCATGATCTTATATTTTATATAGATGGCAA
>JAQBOY010000303.1 GCA_028287805.1 Mucilaginibacter sp. | reverse complement strand
GCTGTTTAAAAAATATTCATGTAACCTGATTAAAGCCGCGGTTTCACCACCTGCAAATTTATAGGTTGCCCGCGAATCATCAACAGGCTCTTCCAAACCCAGTTGTTGTAAGGTGGGCAGTTCTCCGGCTTCAATAATTTCAGGAGTAAAAATAATTTCAGGTGTTGCCACACATGGACGAACATTACTGTCTCGTTCAACTTTCTTTTTAAAAGTTGAAAAACTATCCGGTATATCCTTTATCGGGAAAGGCAGGTCTTCCTTATGATAGAGCGTGTGCCCGATAAAATGCTTCAGGTTCAGCTTTATTTTCCATAAGGCGGCTTCAACCTCTTCGGATATGGCCGTTTCCTCATAAGCCACTTCACGATGGTGATATACCTCGTTAACCTGGTATTGCTCGGCCAGTTGCGGCAATACTTCGGCCGGGTTGCCTACGCGTATAATTAATTCCGAACCAATATTTTGTAAGTTCTTTCGCAGATCAGCTACAGATTCTAAGAGGAACCGTGCCCGGAAATTTCCCGTTTTAGGATTTCCTGATAAAGTATTCTTGAAATAATAAGGATCAAAACAATAAACCGGTAATACTTTATCTGCTTTGCGTGTCGCCTCTAACAATATTTCATTATCATGAATACGCAAATCATTTCTAAACCAAACCAGTATTGTTCTTTCACCCATATTTAATTCTCCAGATAGAATTCAGTAGCTACAAATTTGCGATTAATTTGCTTCTTCTTAGCATTATCACTAATATTTGACATACGCTAAACATTTATACTGATAGTTTGTAGTTACGGTTGCACTTTGCAATGAAAAAGTACAATTTTAATTTAAAGAGGCAAGGTACAATACCCAGCGCTCCAAACCGGAGGATATTTAGAAGTACTAAAACATCCTTTAAAACCTAACGTTAATTATAAGATAAGCATGACATATATTGGCTGAATAAGCCTTACTTTTATTTTATAATTATCATTATGGCAACTATTGAAGGTATTCAAAAAGCATATATTGATTATGTTTTAACCGAAGGCGAACAGCCAAAATCAGTATACTTATTTGCAAAGAAAAATAAAATGGCGGAAGAAGAGTTTTACCGCTTTTTTGGTTCATTTGATGCAATTGAACAATACACCTGGACCAATATCATGCAAAGAACAATAGCTGAAATTAAAACTCAGGAAGTTTGGAGCCAATATACATCCCGCGAAAAGGCCTTATCCTTTTTCTATAGCTTTTTTGAATTGCTGAAAAGCAGCCGCAGTTTTGCAGTTTACAGCATTAAAAAGCAACCTAAAGGCTTTTCAACACCATTGATATTTACTGACCTGAAAGAGATATTTGAAAATTTTGCAGATGATATTTTAAAAGAAGGGCTGGAATCAGGAGAGTTATCTGATCGTAAGTTTTTCTCAAAAAGGTATAAGGATGCGTTATGGATACAATTTGTTTTTGTACTCACCTTCTGGATAAATGATAACTCCACCGGTTTTGAAAAAACAGACGAAGCCATTGAAAAAGGCGTAAACGTAACCTTTGATCTATTCGAGCGCTCACCAATTGATAACCTGTTTGAGTATGGGAAGTTTTTAGCCAAAAATGGCGGTGTGAAAGAAAAGATGGGATTTTAATAAACCACCGTTACAGTATATATAGCTTGAAAAAATTCGCTGCAATTTTCGACATGGATGGGACGATGGTTGATAATACCCCCTATCATTTTAAAACATGGCAAATACTTTTTAAAAAATATGGTAAGGGAACGCTAACTGTTGATACTTACCACCAGGAAATAAGCGGCATCCCGATTATGGATACGCTGAAAAGATTGTTTGGTAACGATCATGACGAAGCCGGACTAAAAGCGCTCCTTAAAGAGAAAGAAGGGCTATATAAAAGCTTGTATACTCCCTTTGCTGTTGCTATAAATGGCCTTGAAAACTTTTTAACGGAATTAAAAAATGCAGGCATTAAAATAGCCATGGCTTCATCAGCTACGGTTGATGATATTAACTTTATACTAAGCCATGTGCCGGTAAGGAACGATTTTAATGCCATAATTGATGGCAGCAGGGTAAGTAAATCAAAACCCAATCCACAAATATTTTTAAAAGCTGCCGAAGAGTTAAACACCAGGCCCGAAGATTGTGTGGTATTTGAAGATTCCATTGCAGGCATTAAAGCTGCCAATGATGCAGGTATGAAAGTTATTGGCATCACCACCGCTAATACAGCCGATAAATTGCAGCCCTCAGACCTGATCATTGCTGATTATACTGAGCTTAACCTGCATAAGCTAACCGCATTATTTGAAAAAAATAAAGATGAGTGATAACAGAAAAGAACAAAACAGTATACCCACCACTAAAGTACAACGCTCCGCAAGGTTTGTAAAAACCGGTTTTAAAGTAGGCGGCAACTATATAAAGCATTATTCTAAAAAACTATTTAACCCGGATATGGACAAGTCTGAGTTGAATGAAGATAACGCGGCTGATATTTATGAATCATTAAGCAAGTTAAAGGGCAGTGCCCTTAAGGTAGCTCAAATGTTAAGTATGGATAAAAACCTGCTGCCTCAGGCTTATGTAAATAAATTTTCACAGTCGCAATATAATGCGCCGCCACTGTCGGGTCCGCTTATTGTGCAAACATTTAAAAAATACTTTGGCAAAGCGCCCGGACAGATATTTGATAAATTTAATTTAAAATCAACCAATGCCGCATCCATAGGCCAGGTGCATGAAGCCGAATTGAAAGGTAAAAAGCTGGCGGTAAAAATCCAGTACCCGGGTGTAGGCGATTCTATTTCATCCGACCTTAAATTAGTTAAACCTTTTGCCTTTCGCCTGCTGGGCATGAGCGAAAAGGAACTGGATATCTATATGCGCGAAGTAGAGGAGCGCCTGTTGGAAGAAACAGATTATGAACTGGAAATACGCCGTTCTATTGAATTTTCTAATGCCTGTGCCGACTTGAATAATGTAGTATTTCCTACCTATTACCCTGAGTTATCCAGCAAACGCATCATTACCATGTCATGGATGGAAGGACAGCATTTAAAAGAATTTTTAAATACCAATCCATCCCAGGAGCTGCGCAACCGGATAGGCCAGGCATTATGGGATTTTTATAATTTTCAGCAGCATGAACTGCGTGCCGTACATGCTGACCCGCATCCAGGTAACTTTATGATTACCCCCGAAGGCAAACTGGGAGCAATTGACTTTGGCTGTATCAAAGAAATGCCTGAAGATTTTTACTACCCCTTCTTTTCTTTAACCTCAACTAATTTATTTGATAATAAGGAAGAAACTATCAAGGCTTTCAGGCAATTGCATATGATCCATACTAATGATACACCGGCGCAAATTGAATTTTACTATAAAATGTATAAACAAATGATCGGCTTATTTGCCAAACCTTATGTATCTGATCATTTTGATTTTGGACAAACTGAATTTTTTGATGAGCTCTTTGGCTTTGGCGAAAAAGTTGCCAAAATGCCCGAGTTTAAGCAAGCTCGCGGCGTAAAGCATTTTATTTATGTAAACCGTACTAATTTTGGTTTATACAATATCTTGCATGAGTTAAAAGCCGAAGTTAAAACAGACACGTTTAAACCGCATGTTTTGCTGGAATATTAAACGAAGTTTGTCAGAATCCATATATTATATTATTGCTAATTTTAGGCTTATAAATTTATCCTATGCAACTAAAAAACATCTTCATCCATCACGTCCATTTCTGGCTTAAAAATAAGGCAGATCAGCAAAAACTAATTGAAGGTTTAAACACACTGGCTACCATTAGTCATGTAAAACAAATTCATGTAGGCGTTGCGGCAGATACACATCGTAGTGTAATTGACCGCTCCTATGACGCTTCTCTCCTCATCATATTTGATAATCAAACTGAACATGATGCTTACCAAATTGATCCTACACACAATAAATTTGTAGAAAACTACGCCGGGCCGCTATGCGAAAAAATAGTAGTGCAGGATAGTATTGATGCCTAAATTCGGTTTACAGCCAGCAGCTTGCGGTTACTATAAATAATAAAATCTCCCCTTCCGGGGGAAGGTCCGGAGCTTTAATAAACCAAATTCCCCGCCAAGTCAACCGTACGGGCAAAGGGGTTTAAAAGCTGGTTAATCAAAACAGCAAATTCCATACGCGTTACCGGGCTGTTCATATCAAATGCTGTATTAAACTGATATTTGGTTTGCCAGTCGCGTTCCATAGTAAGCTGTAAGGTTTGGGGTTCGCTCAAAGTGATTTCGCTGATAAAGGATAATAAATTTCCTATCGTAAACTTTTCGCCGGGCTTAACCCTGTTAAACCATAAAAAGGCGCGACTATAAACCTCAGTTAAAACGGGTTTTACTTCGGCAGTAGTAACAACAGCATCAGGTTTAAAAAGCAGGCCTTCATTACTTTGCACACCTTTAAGCAAGCCAGTCGCCCCTATCTGCTGCACGGCCCTTATATAACGGTAACCTGGTTTAATATCAGCAAAAGGCAGTAGGTATCCTTTAAAATCTAATAGCTCATTTTGTATGATCCTCACCTTTAAATTTTTGGTAGTAGTTTTAAAAAACGCGCAATAAGCCGCAACTGTACCCACACCTTGTCCTAAAGCCATTTCCACAGGCAAAAACTGCACATTTCCATTTACCGGCAATACTTTTTCTGTCACCAGCAAATTATCGGCATCTCTTACTACTACGTTTCTCATTGGTATGCAATAAGCCGGGAATGGCGGATAATTGACCGAAGGTTGTACATTATTAGTTGCACCCGGCAATTCACCGCCTGCCGCTATTGAGGTACGATACGTTTCGCCACTGTTATCTCTACGACTATCAAATACCGCGGGAAAGGTTGCACCGGCTTTAGTAACCACTTCACCTTTTTCCGTTGCATCAATCAGCACTTTCGTTTTTACAATATCCGTTTTACCATTAACAATGATACTTACCTCCCACCCGGTTCCATCTTTTTTAATAGTTTTAAAAGGTGTATTTAATTTAATAGTAAGATTTTTTACTGTATCGGCCATTTTTTTAAGGATCGCCGCACCGGTAAAAGGCTCAAATTGTAAAGCCGCGTTATAAGTGGTATCATAACCGGGTGTACTTTTATAAAAATCTTTTATCTTCCCACTAAATTCACCCCATAAGCCCGAGGGTAAATTACGGTTGTGGGTTATAGTAACCATGTTATTGGCTTGCAGGGGTTCCAGCCAGGCATTTTGCGCTATTAATAATGTTTTTACTTTACTTCGGGCACATTGTATGGCAGCTGCTATACCGCTGGGGCTACCGCCAATGATCAGCACATCTGTTTTTATAGTTTCGGCATGGACATAAGAAGAATAAAAAAATAATATTACCAGTAATTTTTTTAACATTTGCCGATTAAATTAGGTATAAAACGCTAATTTAGTGTAAAGCTTATACAACAAAAAATAATTCATACGCTCTCCTTTTTATCATGACTGACGAACAATTAAAATATCCTATAGGTAAATTTACTGTGCCCATATCCTATACGAATGATGATATATACCAATGGGTAAATGAGATCAAAGCTTTCCCTGGTCAATTACGGCAAACCATTGTTAATTTAAACGATAAACAGTTGGATACCCCCTATCGTCCCGGCGGATGGACCATACGGCAGGTAGTACACCATGTGGCAGATAGCCATATGAACTCACTATTGCGTTTTAAATGGGCCTTAACTGAAGAGAACACCACTATAAAGCCCTATAACGAAGACAATTGGGCATTACTGCCTGATTATCGTTTACCTGTTGAATCATCTCTGAAAATAATAGAAGGCGTGCATCTGCATATGGTGGCCTTATTTGAAAGCTTTACCGAAAAAGAATGGGACCTGAGCTTTATGCACCCTCAAACCGGTGCCAGCGTTTCGCTAAAAAGAAATCTGGCCCTGTATGCATGGCATGGCAAACATCACCTGGCACATATAACTAATACTATTAAAACTTTTTAGCTTATAAAATCAACTTAGCGGGCTTATTGTTATAAGCCCGCTAAAAGCAATTGATTAAATCTTTGGCATGGTAAAACGGAAACAGGTTCCCTTGCCTAATTCACTGTCAACCTCTATTTTACCACCATGCTGTTCAACAAAGTCTTTTACCAGCATTAAGCCTAAACCTGTGCCTTTTTCCTGGCTGGTACCTAATAAAGACGAAGATCTGAAATTGCCAAATATCGTGTCCCTTGTCTCCTTAGACATACCTATACCAAAATCCTGAATACAAATCTCTACCATAGTATCTATCGGTTGGGCACTCACTTTTATAGCCTCACCTCCATGTGGGGTGAATTTAATAGCATTAGTTACCAGGTTTTGTAATATAGATCTTAGCATGAGTGAATCTGCATGTACATAAATGCCCTCTTCTATATTATTTTCCAGTTTTATCTTTTTTTGTAAGGCATTTACCTTTAACAAATCAAGTGATTCATTAGCCCCGTGAACCAAATGGATCTTCCCTCGTTTAAACTCCGATTTTTCCCGTTGATTTTTAGCCCACTCCACTAATTCATTAAGTTGATCCAATATCTTATTGGATGTTCGGTGAATTATCCCCGAAAACATTTTTATTTGGGCCGGACGCAATTTTTCAGCATCCTTGTTTAGGTTTTCAGATGATGCCAAAAGGGAGGTAAGCGGATTTCGAAGATCATGTGAAATAACCGAAATGAATTTATCTTTTGATAAATTAAGCGCTTTCAGTTCCTGATTCAGATTTTCCAATTCTATCGTGCGCTCATGTACCCGCTTTTCCAGCTCAAGGTTTAATTGCACCAGATCGCTATTGATCGCCTGCAGCTTTTCTTCCTGTTGTTGCAATAACTGGTTCTTTTTATGCAGTTCTGCAAATACAGCAACCTTTGACCGTAGTATCTGCGCGTTAAAAGGCTTTCGTATAAAATCTACGGCGCCGGCTTGATAACCTTTAAATACGGCAGCTTCTTCATAGTCATGCGCAGTAATAAATATAATAGGTATCTGTTTAAGTTTATCACGTTGATAGATCAGTTGAGCCGTTTCATAGCCATCCATGGTCGGCATCTTCACATCAAGCAGTATCAGCGAAAAATCTTCTTCTTTTAGTAATATTCTTAATGCTTCCCTGCCCGAAGTGGCCTTAAAAAAAGAATAGCCTTCTTTTTCTAAAACCACCTCCATTGACAGTAGATTATTCTCATTATCATCTACTAAAAGAATTTTTATAGCGGCGTTCTTTTTACCCATTATATTTATGTTCTTATATCCTGATGCAAGTTTAGCTAATGGTTATTACTTAATTAACCAAACTCGCATTAATGATAATAACTGATCGGATTTTACCGGTTTGGTAATATAATCCGAAGCTCCGGATGAAATACATTTTTGTCTGTCGCCTATCATAGCTTTAGCTGTTACGGCAATAATAGGCAAGCTTTTATTCCTTGGTTCTTTACGAATCATTTGTATCGTTTCATAACCGTCCATTTCAGGCATCATGATATCCATTAAAACAATATCAATACCTTTATCCTTGTTCAATATTTCTAACGCCTCCCTACCGCTTTCGGCAGTGATAACATTAATATTAGATCGTTCAAAAACTGCTGTCAGGGCAAACAGGTTACGAACATCATCATCTACAACTAATACTTTTTTCGATTCCAGCACATCTCTTTTAACCCCAATGCTGTCAATCATTTTCAATTTGCTTTCGCCTATGAACTTTTTATCAACATGCAGCAATACCATTAATTCATCTAACAGGTAAATATGGGATGAAGGTGTTTTGGTGATAATTTTATGATTAAGGCGTTTTAGTTGAAGAAGCTCATCCTGAGTGAAATCCCGTGCCGAATGTAGTATAATTGTTGTTTGCTGCTGTTTAAGTAAATCTACCTTATTCAAAAAATCCAAACCATTTGCATCAGGTAGCATATAGTCTAAAATAATACCATCAAATAATTCCTTTTTCAATAAAGAAAGGCCTTTTTTAGCAGTGGTGGCTCCAACTACTTCTATAACGTCATTTGATATCAGATCTGATAATCTTTGTAATTCACTTTCGTTATCTTCAATAATCAGTACCCGTTTCTTGTTATGCGTATAAAAACTAACAATACCGGTTATCAATTCATCTAATGAGTTATTTGATAATGGTTTTAAATTAAATGTTTTAGCACCGAATTTTAAAGCCATTACTTTATTGTCTTCACCGGAAATAATATGTACCGGAATATGGCGCAAATTAATATCAGTTTTCAGTAGCTTAAGAATCTTCCACCCGTTTGATTCAGGCATATTTACATCAAGCGTAATAGCAATGGGGTTATATTTAATGATACTATCAAAAATTTCGAGGTAACTAATAGCTATTACAACCTTCAAATTAAGGTCATGCGCTTTATCAATTAGTATTTTGGCAAAACGAATATCATCTTCAATAACCAATAATACCTTGTCTTCTGATGCAATATGATGGCGATCATCATCAATAACCAGCTCGGCGGTATCAATAAAATTAGTACGCACATGAGGAGACGGATAAGTTTCTTTCTCTTTCAGTTTAACCGGAGCAGCTTTTTCTTCCTTATATTTTAATGGCAGGTATAAAGTAAATACACTGCCTTTACCTAACTCGCTGCGTACGGTAATGGTGCCACCTAAAAGTTCTGCAAAGCCTTTACTGATTGAAAGCCCGAGACCGGTTCCTCCATATTTACGACTGGTTGATCCTTCGGCTTGCTGGAAAGCCTCAAATATGATTCCTTGTGTATTTTTAGAAATACCAATGCCCGAATCCTCAATTGAAAATGCGATAACAGCATCATTTTCACTAAACGGATTTTCCTGACCGGCACCTGGTTTAAAAATATTCAGTTTAACACTTCCCTTTTCTGTAAATTTAAATGCGTTAGATAACAGGTTTTTTAATATCTGGTTTAAACGCTGCATATCCGTTTCCATCAACTCAGGAAGGGTATCCTGTAACTCAATCTCAAATTTAAGGTTCTTAGCTTCAGATATCGGTTTAAAGGTTGACTCTGCAAACGCAGTGATCTCTTTAAAGCTAACCGGCATAACGTCGGCAGCGATAACACCCGATTCAATTTTGGAAAGATCAAGGATATCATTGATCAATTGGATCAGGTCATCCCCGCATGAATGGATTGTTTTGGCAAACATCCGTTGTTTTTCAGTAAGGTTCCCCTCCGGATTTTCAAAAAGCTGCTGTGCCAATATTAATAAGCTATTCAACGGTGTGCGCAATTCATGCGACATATTAGCCAGGAACTCCGATTTATATTTAGAAGTTAAAGTCAGCTGTTCTGCCTTTTCTTCTAATGAACGGCCTTTATCATGCAGCTCATCATTAGCCCTTCTTAACTCTTCCTGTTGTGCAGAAAGCTCACTGGCCAGTGATTGTGACTGCGTTAACAATTCCTCCGTACGGGTATTGGTTTCTATGTTATTTAATACGATACCAATACTCTCCGTCAGCTGATCTAAAAAGTCGATATGCGTATCACTGAAATTTTCAAATGAGGCCAGCTCAATAACCGCTTTTACATTATTCTCAAACAATACCGGTAATATAACCAGGTCTATCGGAGCAGCGTTACCAATTCCTGAACTGATCTGCAAATATTCATTAGGTACATTGGCAAGCCTTATCCGTTCTTTATCGGTAGCGCACTGTCCTACCAATCCCTCACTAAGCGAAAACTCCTGGTTGATTTGTTTGCGGCTTTTATGTGCGTAGCCCGCAAATAATTTAAGTTTGGGCTCGTCCGCTACTTCCGGCTGTTCCAATATATAAAACGCGCCATAACGTGCATTCACCAATTCTGCCAACTCAGATAATACCTTATTTGCCACCGCGTTTCTATCGCGCTGGCCCTGCAGCATTTGCGCAAATTTAGCTAAGTTTGATTTTAGCCAATCCTGTTCATGGTTCCTTAGCGTTGTTCCTTTCAGGTTGGCAATCATCTGGTTAATGGTATCCTTTAACGCTTCCAGCTCACCTTTGGCCTCCACACGGATAGTCCGGGTAAGGTCACCCTTAGTTACCGCCGAGGC
>JAQBOY010000212.1 GCA_028287805.1 Mucilaginibacter sp. | reverse complement strand
CCTTAAACCAGGTAGCCGAATTTCATACTACTTTTAAACACCCCATATTGCCAGCACCGGTTATTCCATCAAAAGAACGCTGTGAATTGCGCATAGCGCTTTTAGCCGAAGAGTTAAAGGAACTGCAGCAGGCCGTTGAAGATAATAACCTGGTTGAGGTTGCCGATGCACTTTGCGATTTGCAATATGTTCTATCCGGCGCTATACTGGAGTTTGGTTTGGGTGAAAAATTTAAAGATCTGTTTGACGAGGTTCATCGTTCAAATATGAGTAAGGCTTGTAAAACTATTGAAGAAGCTAATCAAACTATAGCACATTACCGTGATACAGCCGGTACAGAGTCTTATTATAAAGAAATTGACGGGCTGTTTTTAGTTTACCGTACACACGATAATAAAACGTTGAAATCGGTTAATTACTCGCCCGCTAATTTGAGTGAAGTTGTGAGTTGTGAGGTATAAAGATAGGCAATACTTAATGCCCCGGTTATTCTGAATTGATAGATGTTAGATATACTTTACCGTGATGAATACCTGGTGGCCATTAATAAACCACATGGTTTATTGGTACACCGTTCGGCCATTGCGGCAGACGCGGAGGAGTTTGCTATACAGCTATTAAGAGATCAGATTGGGATAAAGGTTAACCCGGTACACCGGATAGACAGGAAAACAGGCGGTGTGCTATTGTTTGCGCTAAATAAAACGGTAGAAATTGCTATGCAGCAACAGTTTATGGAAAATCAGGTGCATAAGAAATACCTGGCTGTTGTACGTGGCTATACACCGGATAGCGAAGATATAGATTATCCGCTGCGAAAAGAAAATGGCACTCTTCAGGATGCTTTTACCAGTTACCATACTTTAAAACGTGCCGAAATAGAGGTTCCATTTGGCGGGCATGCTACATCAAGATATTCTTTGGTAGAGGTAATACCAGCAACGGGACGAATGCACCAGATCAGGAAGCATTTAAGTCATATTTTTCACCCTATCATAGGCGACCGCACACATGGCTGTAATAAGCAAAATAAGCTGTTTAAGGAAAAATGGGAAATGACCACTATGCTGCTCCATGCTTCACAGTTAACTTTTACCCACCCGGTTACAGGGGCGTTAGTAGATCTGAAAGCGCCTGTACAGGAAGAATTTAACCGGGTAATGCACCTGATGAATTGGAATTCATAGCTTGCCTTGTACAAATCAGGTTGGTTAAAGCATTTTAGAAGAAATTTGATTAGCGCTATTGCAGATAAAGGTTTCTAATTTTACCTTTAGCAACCTTTATAAACAATCAGTCGATATGGATGATATAGATGATTATTCTGAAAAAATTCACGAACAAAGCAATGAGCACGCGCATCATATATTGGAGGAAGGGAAGGAAAAATGGGTATTGTTTGTTGCACTTTCAACCGCATTAATTGCCGTATTAGCGGCTATAACCGGGCTGTTAGCAGGAATGCATGCTGATGACGCGATGCTATCGCAGATCCGGTCATCAGACCAATGGGCTTATTACCAGGCTAAGGGTATTAAATCTGAAATTTTAACCTCATCTAACAAAATACTAACCTCATTAGGTAAGCAACCTGTTGCCGAAGATGCAGCAAAGGTACAGGATAATAAAAAAGAGCAGGCGGAAATTAAGAAAAAGGCTGAGGAATTTCAAAATGAATCAGATATGCATGTGGCTAAACACAGCGTATTTGCCCATGGGGTAACTCTTTTTCAAATAGCTATCGCTATTGGCGCTATTTCTATTATTATAAAGCGAAAAAGCTTATGGTTGGTAAGTATAGGCTTTGCTGTTATCGGCATTTTCTTTTTGGTACAGGGTATTTGGTTTTAATTATTAATTATGAAGAAAGTTAAAGTATTTAGTTGTGCGTTAATCGGTATTACAATGTTTGCTGTTCCGGGTATTTGTCAAACAAAAAACGAGAAGAAAGTAAAGCTCATTACTTTAGACCCGGGACATTTTCATGCTGCCCTGGTACAAAAAACCATGCTGCCTGATATTGATCCAACGGTATATGTATATGCGCCAAAAGGAGAGGATGTACAATCACACCTGGATAAAATAAAGGCTTATAATGAGCGTAAAGATAATCCCACCCAATGGAATGAAGAGGTTTACCTTGGCAATGATTTTTTTGAGAAAATGATAGCCGACAAAAAGGGTAATGTAGTGGTAATGGCGGGTAATAATCATAAAAAAACAGAATACATTAAAAAATCAATAGATGCTGGTTTTAATGTTTTAGGCGATAAACCTATGGCTATTGACAAGGAGCATTTTGTAATGTTAAAAGAAGCTTTTGCTGATGCTGCCCGGAAAAAACTGGTTTTATATGATATCATGACCGAAAGGTATGAGATAACCAATGCCTTACAACGTGAATTTGCGATGCAGCCAGGTGTATTTGGTACGTTAAAAAAGGGGACTCCTGATCATCCGGGGGTTGAAATGGAAAGCGTGCACTATTTTTATAAATATGTTTCGGGTAGTGTGCTTACACGTCCGGCCTGGTTTTTTGATGTTAACCAGGAAGGAGAGGGGCTGCAGGATGTTGGGGTACATTTGGTTGATCTGGCTCAATGGCAATGCTTTCCGGATAGAGTGATTGATTATAAAAAAGATATTCAATTAACAAGTGCCAAACGATGGACCTCAGACGTTAGCGAGAGTCAGTTTAAAGCTATTACCAAACAAACCTTTCCTGCTTATTTAAAAAAGAATATTGTGCATGATACTGTTTTAAAGGTATACGCTAACGGTAGCGTTAATTATAAATTATTTGGTGTAAACGTTAAACTTACCGCTAAATGGGCCTATAAAGCGGTTGCCGGCGGTGACAGCCAATATGCTGTTTTACATGGTACAAAGGCTGATCTGGTAGTAAAACAAGGTGCTGCTGAAAACTACGCGCCTGTTTTATATATTGAACCGGTTAAAAATGATGCTGCATATGAAAAACAACTACAGGGAAATATAAAAGCAATTCAGGCTAAATATCCCGGAGTTGAATTAAAGAAAGAGGGTAAAGGCTGGACTGTTATGATCCCCGAAAAATATAAAGATGGCCATGAAGCCCACTTTGGCAGAGTGACTGAAAAATACCTGCAATATTTACACAATGGTAATATGCCCAAATGGGAAGTGCCAAATATGATAGCTAAATATTATACAACCACCGGGGCGCTTGATATGGCGAAGAAAAGTAAATAGTTGAAGGGCATTTGACTTTCTGTAAAAAGTAAGTACTATAGGTTATATATTTGCGCATGATAAAAAAAGCGCTTGAAAACCTTGGGATCACAGCTCTGAACGAAATGCAGCATGCGGCGCTGAATGCTGCCGCTAAAAGCGATGTGATACTCCTGTCGCCAACAGGCTCAGGTAAAACGCTCGGATTTTTATTACCTATTTTAGGGGTGCTGGATGCCAATGTACCTTTAGTTCAGGTACTTATTTTGGTGCCATCCCGTGAGCTGGCTTTACAAATTGAGCAGGTTTTTAAAACAATGGGCAGTGGCTTTAAAGTGAATTGCTGTTATGGCGGCCACGCTACAAAAATCGAAAAAAACAACCTGGTTCAGCCTCCTGCTGTTTTAATTGGCACTCCAGGTAGGATTGCTTATCACCTCAGGCACGAAAATTTTAAAACTGATGCTATACATATATTGATTCTGGATGAATTTGATAAAGCATTGGAATTTGGCTTTCAGCAGGATATGGAAGCCATTATTAATCAGTTGCCTCAATTAAAAAAACGCATCCTTACTTCGGCCACTAAAATGGAGGAGATACCCGGTTTTACAGGTGTGAAAAATCCAACTATACTTAACTTTTTAGATAACAAAACCAATATTCCCGATTTGAAATTAAAAGCGGTTATATCACCCGCTGCTGATAAGCTGGATACTTTGTTTTCGCTTATTTGCAAAATAGGTAATAAGGCCACACTGGTTTTCTGTAATCATAGGGAAGCGGTTGACCGGATAAGTGAACTGCTTTGGGATATGGAGATAGTGCACGATATTTTTCATGGCGGAATGGAACAGGATGACCGGGAAAGAGCGCTGCTCAAATTCAGAAACGGAAGTCATAGTTTATTAATTACTACCGACCTGGCATCACGTGGATTAGATATCCCTGAAATTGAATATGTAATACATTACCAGTTGCCACATAATGAAGAAGCTTTTTTACATCGTAATGGTCGTACGGCACGTATGCATGCCAAAGGTACAGCATACCTTATATTAACAGAAGATGAAAAACTAAAATACCTGGATCAAAAACCCGAGATAGAAACTCTGCCTTCGGCTCCAGTATTACCCGTACCAACTGCATGGACAACTTTATACATTGCCGCAGGGAAAAAGGATAAGATAAACAAAGTAGACATTGTGGGATTGTTGCTTCAAAAGGGTAAATTGGCTAAAGAAGATTTGGGCTTAATAGAGGTATTGGATCATTCATCGTACGCAGCTGTAAAACGGAATAGAATTGAGCAGACAGTGCAGTTAATAAAATCAGAAAAGATTAAAAACAAAAAAGTTAAAATCGAAATTTCAAGGTAAAGGGCTATATAAATATATTAATATGAGCAACAATGATATCATGAAAAAACTCCGGGTAGCACTTCAGTTTACTGACGATGATATAGTAAAAGTACTGGAATTGGCTAACTTCCGGATCACCAAAACTGAATTAGGAGCGATCTTCAGAAAAGAAGACCACCCTAATTTTAAACCCTGCGGCGACCAGATATTACGGAACTTTCTAAACGGGCTGATCATTTATAAACGGGGACCTAAAGTATAAAGCAGCTTAGATCAGTCTATAAAAAAATCGCCGGTATTTCCACACGTCGTATTTAGTGTATACATACAATTAAACACCGCTGACTTGCATTTTTTTCAACGATTCAGCGGTACGTTTTATAAACAGATAATTTGCTGAACCCCCAATAATGGCGCCTACTACCGGAATTAAGCGCTCTGCTGTTTTTGAACCAACACTAATCATCAATTTTTCGGCTACTTCTTCCATTATGTTTTTAGTAACAGTCAGGCCGGTATCTACTTTTAACGAAGCGGCTACTATTTTAAAAAAGTCATTAAACCTAACCTCATAGCTTCCTGTATAATAGTAGGAAATTGCCAATGTAACTCTAAACTGTTGCGTAATCAGGTTAATCAAATCTAATGGTACTCCAATCAGCATTGTAGTTATCCCTCCGGCACCGGTTATAAGCCCTGATCCGGCTGCCAATAAGGCACATTGATTAATAAACTTATCAATACCCATTTCATCAACTCCCTTTTTTATGCCTAACTGATCTATATGGTTAAATATCTTTTGGAATCCATCTTTTGAGAGGTTATTAAAGCCATTTTTAAAATTCGACTTGATTTTTTTCAGGTCAATTTTAGGTACTGTAATTGCGCGCATGTTTTTTTTATAAGTCAATAAACTATATGCTATTTTCATGCCATAAATGGCCTTTGAGATAGACGTTAAATACCTTTGTACGCCTTGGAAAACGGAACACTTTTATTAACAGACTAACTTAACTATTTAACAGTAGGGTTAAACTATTATGTATTATTGATTTTTTGTTTTGGCAGATGAAATGTAGCTTTAGAGAAATTTATGCCTATATGTTAAGAAGATCTTGCTTTTGCCTTATATTTTTTTGCTTTTACTTAAATATTGCCACTGCTCGTCAGCTGATTATACCGAACAGTCTTTTAACTATTCTGAAATTAAAAGATGAGCAGGAAAAAGAAAAGAAGTTAATTGGTTATGTTAAATATGTTTTTGAGAAAGATCCGCTGGATCACTTGTATGGAATTAAAATACAAACACATGGCTTGTTAATGAAGTACAATGTGCAAAACAAAGCAGCCATTGATTATTTTATTGAAAGTATTTGTCAAATCCGGACATCGCATCATAACGAAGCAGAAAAGGCATTGATCAGTGCCATTTTTGAAGCCTGTAAAAACGAGGATCATTATTTATTATATACCTTCTACAGCCATTTGGCATTTCTGCAAACGTATTTGGGTAATACTACCGATGCAATATCGAATTTCGGAAAAGCAAAAAAAGAAGCGATCCTACTTGATGATGCTTACTTGCAGGTGCTAATTGCTATCAACATCTCTGATATTTATTACCGTAATAATTTTTATAGTCAGTCCCTGTCTTATCTTAATCAAGCCCGGTTAATTATGGCTAAAAATAAGATCAGGGAACAGCGGTTAATAAATATTATTAATTATAACAAGGCTGAGAATTTTTTTAGAACTAACCGGATCGATTCATTAAAGAAGTATAACTATTTATTAAATGAGGCTAAAAGCGGAACTAATAAATTATACTATTTTAGGAAGCGGACGGATTATTATGTAGCACTATTACAGAACGATTATAAAAATGTGATCAAAACTATAATAGCCTTGAAAAGTGACACTTTATACAGGTATGAGAACACAGATGATCAAAATCTTGCAGATGCTTATTATCGTGCAGGGCTACCTGATTCAGCAAAGCAAATTATTAACCGGTTGCTGGAAGACAAGGCGCAAAACAATCACCCCGAAATCAAATCACATTTATATGAAGTTTTAGGTCAGATAGCTGAAGCTGACCATAATTACGAGCAAACCGCCTATAATTATAACATCGCGCTGCAACAGGCAAAGGAGCAGATTGGGCGGCTGACCCAGGTGGATACCATATCCTCCCAAATCAAAATGGATGAAATGCAAGGCACCTATATCCAGAAAGAGGGGGTCTACAAAACAGAGCGTCTATGGCTTATTTTTATGGTCATTGTGGCAATGTTAGCTATTGTAATAGGTGCTTTATTTTACTTTAGTATTAAACAAAAAAGATATTACGAAAAGCTGCTGTTCGAAACTAAAAAGGAAGAATTGTCCTTCATTAATTCTCATGAAGTCCGGCGGCATCTTTCCAATATCCTGGGCATCATTGATACTATCAAACAGAGTGAAAACAAACTGCAGGCATATCTGCAGGGGGAGGATCATTTATTATGCGCCGCCGAAAACCTGGATAAGGCTACTAAAAGTATTGCCGCTAAGCTGAATGATTGAAA
>JAQBOY010000192.1 GCA_028287805.1 Mucilaginibacter sp. | reverse complement strand
AGGCGCAACCATCGTAATTTCAAGCAAGCCTTTTTGACCGTAATAATCTTTTGCACTGCTGTATAGGTACTCTTCCGGATTTTCAACTATACCTGCTGTTACCGGGTTGTTATGTATATAATTTAATTTTTGATGTGATATTTTTTGATCGAACAGTTCTATCGGGTGGTTATCCTGCTGCCATAGCTGGAAATTAACGTTCTGGCTGTTTTGGCGGCCTGCCTTTTCCATCATCTCCAGCAGCCATTCGCGGCGACTTTCTGTTGGATGGCTTTTAATGGCTGCCTTTAACGCTGGAAGTATGTTTCTTCATGTCGCGCATAATATCTTCCAGTTTATCGCCATGACTGCCTATTATCATGTGCACATGGCTCGTCATGATGCACCAGCTGAATATTTCCAATCCCTTATATTTTTGGCAATACTGCCATGAATCCAGTAATATTGTTTTGTACTCGTTGCGGATAAACAGGTCTATCCAATTAACTACGGCAAAAGTTACGAAGTGCAACTGCTCCTGGTTTTTGAATTTGTATTTGGTGCTCATTATAGTTTAAAAGTACATCGCTGCTAAATATAATGCAACTTAATAAAGGCACAAGTACCCAACGCTCTTGTCAACGCTGCATACTCGCGCCAGATACGTGCGTCACGAGTCGCCTATGCACACTTGCCAGAGGCTTCAGACTCGCGCCAGAATGAGCCGGAGGGATTCGAACCCTCGTCCAAATATGTTATAAGGTAAACTTTCTACATGATTATCTGCGTTCTTTTGTCCTCGCGGGATCACAATTATATCCTGCAAAACATGAAATTACGATGGTAAATTTTAGCGTTCCAAATGTTCCAACTGTTCCACTTCACCGTTGGAACACATGTATATAAAGCAAAAAGACACCCTGCTTTCGTAAAGCGGCTGCGTGGAGCAGGAGGGATTTTTCGCTCGCGACAGCCGATGCACAACCCGCTCAAGAAATCCCTCGCCATGTTTTCACCTTTCACCTTCCCGCTTCAACCTTTCTGCACCTTCAAGCTTCCCGCTTCCTGCTTCAACCTTTCTGCACCTTTACCCTTTCGCCTTTCAGCTCTTTTTCCTAATTTTGCGCATCCACTCAAAAAACAAAAATAAATTGGAGCATCAGGAACTAACTACCACCCAAACCGCTAAAGATTTAGGTTTACTACCCGAAGAGTTTGAACGTATAAAAGAAATATTAGGGCGTGTTCCTAACTTTACCGAGCTATCTATTTTTTCGGTAATGTGGAGCGAGCATTGTTCCTACAAAAATTCTATTACCTGGTTAAAAACGTTACCTAAAGATAGCCCCCGTATGCTGGCAAAGGCAGGCGAGGAAAATGCCGGTTTAGTTGATTTGGGAGATGGTATTGGATGTGCATTTAAAATTGAATCACACAATCACCCTTCGGCGCTTGAACCTTACCAGGGAGCTGCAACCGGTGTTGGTGGTATTAACCGCGATATATTTACCATGGGTGCAAGGCCCATAGCCCAGCTTAATTCCTTACGTTTTGGCGATCCTAATCTTGACCGTACCAAATGGTTAATTAAAGGAGTAGTTAAGGGTATTAGTCATTATGGTAATGCCTTTGGTATAGCAACAGTTGGCGGTGAATTGTTTTTTGATGAATGCTATAATGTTAACCCATTGGTTAACGCTATGTCTGCCGGAATAGTTAAGGCAGGCGAAACCGTATCAGCCACATCTTATGGCGTTGGTAATCCGGTTTATATAGTTGGCTCGGCAACAGGTAAAGATGGTATCCATGGCGCCGCGTTTGCCTCAAAAGATATTACGGAAGATTCCGTAAATGATCTTCCTGCTGTGCAGGTAGGCGACCCTTTCCAGGAAAAGTTATTACTGGAAGCTACATTAGAAGTGATAAAAACCGGCGCGGTAGTAGGTATGCAGGATATGGGAGCGGCAGGTATCATTTGTTCAAACTCAGAAATGTCGGCAAAAGGTGAGCATGGCATGCGCATATATTTAGACAAAGTACCTACCCGTCAGGAGCATATGAAGCCTTATGAGATCTTGTTATCTGAGTCGCAGGAACGCATGCTTATTGTTGTACATAAGGGGAGGGAAAAAGAAGTAGAAGCTGTTTTTGATAAATGGGACCTGAACTGCGCTATTATTGGCGAAGTAACAGATACCAAACGCCTGGAATATTTTGTGAACGGAGAGTTAGTTGCCGATGTACCGGCACATGATCTGGTTTTGGGCGGCGGAGCGCCGGTTTATGAGCGTGAGTACCGCGAACCGGCTTATTTTGCAGCGAATCAAAAGTTTAAAATAGAAGATGTAGCGGAGCCTGCTAATTTAATTGATGTGGCAGAGCATTTAATATCACACCCTAATATAGCTTCTAAACGTTGGGTAACAGACCAATATGACTCCATGGTAGGGGTGGCCACAATGACCACTAACCGGCCCAGTGATGCGGCTGTAGTAAACGTGATAGGAACAGATAAAGCTATTGTTTTAACGGTTGATTGTAATTCGCGCTATGTTTATGCCGATCCGCAAAAGGGTACTGCTATTGCCGTAGCGGAAGCCGCGCGTAATATTACCTGCGCCGGCGGTGACCCGGTTGCTATAACCAATTGCCTTAACTTTGGCAATCCTTATAAGCCTGAAGTTTACTGGCAATTTGTAAGCGCTATAAAAGGAATGGGAGAGGCTTGTCGTAAATTTGAAACGCCGGTAACAGGTGGTAACGTGAGTTTTTATAATCAATCTACCGATGAAGGGCCTGTATTTCCAACACCAACTATTGGCATGCTGGGTATAATGGATGATCTGACCAATATCATGACATCAGATTTTAAACAGCCTGATGACCTGGTTTATTTAATAGGAGAATCAGTTAACGATATTGCTTCATCGCAGTACTTAGCCTCGTGGCATAAAATATTGGCCGCACCTGCACCTTATTTCGATTTAGATAAAGAGTATGCTATGCAGCAGGTGGTGAAGCAGTTGATCAGGCATAAAATGATACAATCAGCTCATGACGTAGCTGATGGCGGTTTATTTATTACACTGGTTGAATCGGCTCTGCCAAATGGCCTTGGGTTTGACATAACATCAGACGTTAATATCCGTAAAGATGCCTTTCTGTTTGGCGAGGCGCAGGGCAGGGTAGTGGTAAGTGTTGCACCGGATGATCAGGAGCGTTTTGTTGAAATGATGGCTACCAGCGAAGTTGAATTTAGTCTGTTAGGCACCGTTAGCAATGGGTATATGCATGTTGACGAAGAATCATTCGGACATATTACTGATATTAAATTAGTATATGATAACGTATTACATACTATATTAGGCGAGTAATGCTTAAAATAAACAGGATACATCATATAGCTATTATTTGCGCTGATTATGAGCTGTCCAAACATTTTTATACGCAGATACTGGGTTTAAAAATTAGTAGTGAGGTTTACCGGGCCGAACGGAGATCTTATAAGCTTGATCTGAAGGTGGGCGACCAATACCAGATCGAGCTTTTTTCATTTCCTGATCCCGCGGCCCGGCCATCGCGTCCCGAAGCTGCCGGTTTACGCCATTTAGCCTTTGAGGTAGATAATATTCATGAAGCCATACTTCATATTAAAGAACATGGTGTAGTTGTTGAAGCTGTCCGTATAGATGAATTTACCGGCAAGAAATTTACCTTTTTTGCTGACCCGGATGGGCTGCCTATTGAGTTTTACGAGAAGTAGGAGTTGGATTCTAAATTTCCCTGGTTAATCAGGCCTTTTTAAGTGGCTTGCAAAAATCCCTCTGCAGATAAATCTTCGTCAAGTTCTTCCCAATGTATCCATCTGCCATCTCCTTTTATTTCATAATTATTCAATTGTTCAGGTGTTCCTTTTCTTAAATTAGGGTAATATTGAACAGGAGTTTCAATAGTTTTTCCATCACTCATTTTTACACAAATGTTGTTATCATTAAACCAAACTGATGCTATTGTAACCATAAGTATTATTTATTAAAGTACTCTTTCCACCTTTTTTCAATTAATTCTTCATTCTCTTCAATTATACTTTCAGCAAGTTTTATATCCTTGTTTTTTATACCATTATTAACTGTAAGCTTTACAGGTTTTATTGTGAATTTAGCATCACCGTCACTATTTTCTATATGTACATGTATAGGTAAATGTTCATTGCTGAAAAAGAAAAATCTAATGCCAAATAATCGAAATAGTTCAGGCATAATATGTTTATTCAAATTTAAGGAATTTATATAGATTCGCCTAATGTTCCGATTTAAGCAATTTACTGTTGACCAAAGCGATTGTGCTATGAAGGTTAATACAGATGGCGTATTGCTTGGTGCAATGGCAGATGCTATTCAGCCTGCTCATATATTGGATATTGGCGCCGGCACCGGCGTTATTGCTTTAATGCTGGCGCAAAGATTTGGAAATGCCGAAATAGATGCGGTGGAAATAGATGAAACAGCCGCACAAACAGCCGCACGAAATTTTGGAAGTTCGCCATTTAAGCAACGGCTAACTATTTATGCAGAAGATTTTGAAATTTTTTTTAAACGTTTCCCCGAAAAAAAATACGATCTTATAGTTTCCAATCCGCCATTTTATATTCATTCTCTCAAATCAATAGGTACGGGTAAGGCATTAGCCAAACATGCCGATGAAAGCTTTTTTAAAGATTTAATTTCAACTATTTCCGCTCATCTTACACCACAGGGCGTATGCTGGTTAGTTTTACCATTGCCAACCGCAAGGCTGGTAAAATCACTGGCTGCTCAAAACAACCTGCATATTTGTAAAGGTATCAACCTGTGTTCATTTACAGAATCGGTATCACATCGGGAGATTTTGGTTTTCGGCTTACAACAACAAAGCATAATTGAAGAAAAGTTTGTAATTTACAACCAACCTAAAATATATAGCAAAGCATATACGGAGCTGTTAAAAGACTTTTTAACTATTTTCTGAATGTGCTTTCATATTTGTTACTTTTTTCCTGATTATAATGAAAATAGGCCTGCTTTCTGATACGCATAGTTTCCTGGATGATGCAGTTTTTAAACACTTTGAAAGCTGTGATGAGATATGGCATGCGGGAGATTTTGGTAATATTGAACTTGCTAATCAACTGGCTGTATTTAAACCGTTAAGGGGTGTATACGGAAATATAGACGGAAAAGAAATTCGGCAAACATATCCTGAGGATTTGCGTTTTACTTGTGAAGGATTGGATGTATGGATGACCCATATTGGTGGTTATCCTGATAAATATAACTTACGGATAAAGAATGAAATTTATAGTAATCCTCCTCAATTATTTATAGCCGGGCACTCGCACATATTAAAAGTTATTTACGACAAGAAGATCAATTGTTTGCATTTAAATCCCGGCGCAGCCGGAAAACAGGGCTGGCACAAAGTACGTACGCTAATGCGATTTAATATTTCTGAAGGAAAAATAAGCGGATTAGAGGTAATAGAACTAAAAAATAATTTCAATCAATTATAAAAGTATTATGAGTATAAATATGACTTTAGGACAATTTATTCTTGAAAAGCAGGGAGATTTTCCATATGCCAAAGGTGAATTATCAAGGCTCTTGCGCGATATTGGCATAGCTGCTAAAATTGTAAACCGCGAAGTAAACAAAGCCGGATTGGTAGATATTATTGGCGAGGTAGGTAGTACTAATATACAGGGTGAACGACAAAAGAAGTTAGATATTTATGCGAACGAGCAATTTATATCAGCTTTCCAATATGGTGGTGAATGTTGTATAGTAGTTTCTGAGGAAAATGATGAATTTATACATATTGAAAGTGAAGTTTCAAAAGATGCAAAGTATATTGTAGCTATTGATCCCCTGGATGGCTCATCAAATATTGATGTTAATGTAAGTGTGGGTACAGTTTTTTCTATATACCGCCGTAAATCAGTGGATGGAAAAGCTACGCTTGACGATATTTTACAAAAAGGAGTTGAGCAAGTAGCAGCGGGTTATGTAATTTATGGCTCCTCAACCATGCTGGTTTATACTACCGGAAAAGGTGTAAACGGTTTTACGCTTGATCCTTCTATTGGTGAATTTTGTTTATCGCATCCTGATATGCGGATACCTAAAGACGGTACCATATATTCAATAAATGAGGGATATTATACCCATTTCCCCGATGGTGTTAAGAAGTATATTAAATATTGCCAGGTAGAAGACAGCAAAACCAACCGCCCGTATACATCGCGTTATATAGGATCAATGGTGGCCGATATACACCGAAACATTATATTGGGTGGGATATTTATTTATCCTATTACTGCCAGTGCGCCCAATGGCAAATTGCGGCTGGTTTATGAATGTAACCCGATAGCCTTTATTATTGAACAGGCGGGAGGAAAAGCAAGCAATGGTTATCAGCGTATTTTAGATTTGGAAGTTACTGAACTGCATCAGCGTTCAGCAATATTTATGGGGTCAGAAAATATGGTGAATAAAGCCGAAGAAATGATGGCCTGCTTCTCGCCCCAGCAAACCAAAAGAAATTTTGAGGGGACCATGGTAATACAGTAATTAACCACATCATGTCAATTGCGAGGAGCTGCACGGGTAGTGAAATGGAGCGACGCGGCAATCTCCTCGCAATGACCTTATTATATTAAAATATATTCGTCTTCGCGCTTTCTGCTTCAAAAACAGTATCAATAAGCAAATCTTTTTGTTTGTAGGCTGCTACAGCCAGTTCGTCGCACCGTTCGTTTTCGGGGTGCCCGTTATGCCCGCGTACCCAGGTAAATTTAATGTTGTGCAGTTTACTTATTTCTAAATAGCGCAGCCAGAGATCTTTGTTTTTTTTGTCTTTAAAACCTTTTTGCAGCCAGCCATAAACCCATTTTTTTTCAATTGAATCAATTACATATTTGGAGTCGGAGTAGATCATAACCGATTGATTAGGATTTTTTAATGCTTCCAATCCTTTAATCACCGCCAATAATTCCATGCGGTTATTGGTGGTTTTACGAAAACCCTGAGAAAGTTCTTTATAATGAGGGCCGGAACGCAAAATAACACCATAACCTCCTGGTCCGGGGTTACCGCTTGATGCACCGTCTGTAAATAGTTCGATCATTTTTTTAGTCCGTCTATGGCCGATAGTCCATAGTTTGGTCAAAAATATAAAAACATCCCCATATACCACCATGAACTATGGTCTATTAACCACGGATTAGGATAAACGCTTATGCTTCAACCGCAACGAATTCCCAATAACCACCACATCAGAAAAGGCCATGGTAAAAGCGCCGAGCATAGGATTTAAAAAGCCAAATGCCGCAACGGGTATGGCAATAATATTGTAGGCAAACGCCCAAAAAAGGTTTTGCTTAATGGTAAGCAGGGTATGTTTGCTGATCTGCAAAAAAGTAACTACCGAATGCAGGTCGGTGTTCAGCAATATAACATTGGCCGATTGTATAGCTATCTGGCTGGCATCGTTCATTGACACGCCTATATCTGCTTTTGTTAAGGCAGGTGCATCATTAATACCATCGCCTATCATAATGGTTTTGCCTTTTTTATTATAAATATCAATGACCGCCAATTTTTCGTCGGGTAATTTTTCTGAATGCACCTCGTCAATACCTATGGCCCGGGCTACTTTTATACAGCGGTTATTTTTATCACCGCTTAATAAAACCGGGGTTATTCCCATTTTTTTCAGTTGGGTTACCAGGGTAGCTGCTTCTGGTTTTATGGTGTCCTCAATGTGTATTTGCGCCAGTAACTCCTGATTTTTGTAAAGGGAGATATTAAAATCACTTTCGGCTGTTGATTTTCCTGTTCCCAGGAAATAATGATTGCCATTGATGTCTTCGGCACGCATGCCCAATCCTTTTTCTTCCTGTGCCTTACGCAATATCAGTTTGGTTTGCGGTAATGCCTTCAATTCATTAACTAATGATCTGGCTATAGGGTGGTTCGAGCGTTCCTCTATGGCGGTAATAATACCCCTTACTGTTTCAATAGTAACTCCGTGTTCAAGCTTTACGGCGTTAATGCTGAATTTGCCGGTTGTTAAGGTGCCTGTTTTATCAAATACCACATATTTAGTATTGGTTACCGCTTCAATGGTATCGCCACCTTTTATTAATATGCCATTTTTTGCAGCACGGCCCAGGCCAACCATTACAGCGGTTGGTGTAGCTAACCCCATGGCGCAGGGGCAGGAGATCACTAATACCGCTATAGCATGCATTAAAGCAGCTTGTACTCCCGAATGAGCTATAAAATAAGTCAATACAAAGGTAATTAGCGCTATTAGTATAACTGCCGGAACAAATATGCCGGCCACTTTATCGCCTAACTTTTGTACAGGCGGTTTAGCTGCCTGTGCCTTTTTCATTAATTCAATAATTTGCGATAAAATTGTATTTGAACCTACTTTGGTGGCTATTATTCTTAAATTACCATGCTGCACAATGGTGCCGCCAATTACTTTATCATATTTTTCTTTCTCCACAGGTACGCTTTCGCCGGTAAGCATAGCTTCGTTAACAGATGCATTACCTGACAGCACTTCACCATCTACCGGAATTTTATCTCCCTGGTTAACCAACAATGTATCGCCGGGCCTAACTTCTTTGGCGCTGATTACTTCAACGGCACCATTTACTACGCGGTTAGCATTTACCTGCTGAAATTTGATGAGATCCTTTACTGCGGAGGTAGTTTGTGTTACCGAACGTTTTTCAAATACGTTACCTAATAATACCAGCGTAATAATAGTGGCGCAGGTTTCATAAAACTGGTAATGCTCGCCCAAATTTTCAATGGTGCCAACAAGGCTATATATAAAAGCAGATGCGGAGCCGATAAATATCAGCACATCCATATTAGGAACGCCGCCTTTAATTGAGCTCCATGCACTTTTGCCAAAATGCAGGCATCCCACTATAAAAACCGGCAGGCATAACAATAATTGAACAACAGGTAAGTGTAAAAAATGCCAGGGCAATAGCATGTGCAGTAGCAAGGGAACTGTGAATATGGCGCAGAATATAAATTTGTTCTCTACTTTTTCATAAAACTTGGGGGTGTGCAGACCCGGATCATCAATTACTTTAAATCCTAAACCCTCAATATCCTTTATAATAGCCGGTAGTACGGCTTCATTGGCGGTTGAAAATTTTACTTCTTCACTTGCATAATCAACCAATATATCTTTAAGACCCTTTTTCTCTAAAAGTTTATGGATGGATAACGCACAATTATTACAGTGCATCCCAGTCACATTTAACTCAATCAATTGCTCTGTCATGATACAAATTTACTCATAGCAGTAAGGTAAACGGGTAAGCCCAATGTAATATTAAAAAAGCCTTTGCAATTAGGCCGAAGATTTTTACATTTGCACTCTCCAAACGGTAGATGTAGCTCAGTTGGTTAGAGCATCGGTTTGTGGTACCGAGGGTCGTGGGTTCGAGCCCCATCATTTACCCGGTTTACGCCTCTCAAGAAATTGAGGGGCGTTTTTATTTGGAATGGTGCGGTGATAACACCGACCATAGGCTAAATAAATTAGATAATGGAATACATACAGGTTAGAAAAGCTGCGATCGAGGATTTAGGCACAGTTCAGCTCATTGGCAGAGAAACTTTCTTTGAAACATTTGCCGATAGCAATACTGAGGATGATATGAATAAGTACCTCGAAGATAGTTTTAATGGTAATAGAGTGACTTCTGAATTGAGTAATCCAGATTCATTGTTTTATATTGCTTGGGAAGATGAAAGTGCTGTTGGCTACCTAAAAGTAAATACTGGGATCGCACAAACAGAACAGCAGGATAAAAAAGCCCTGGAAATTGAGCGCATTTATGTGAAAAGTAGCCATCATGGGAAAAAAGTCGGTCAGCTTCTTTATGAAAAAGCTTTGGAGGTGGCTCAACAACAACGTAATTCCTATTTATGGTTGGGTGTTTGGGAAAAAAATTCGCGTGCAATAAGATTCTATGAAAAGAATGGATTTACCGCTTTTGACAAACATATATTCAAGATGGGCGATGATGATCAGATTGATATTATGATGAAGAAAGAATTGCAGTAGCAGTATATTACCAATAAATATTCGTTTCAATTTGGATTACCCATAGAAATCATTACGCGCCTTTACTAGTAGAGATTGGAGCTAATACGCCTCTCAAGAAATTGAGGGGCGTTTTTATTTGGGATGGTGCGGTGATAACACCGACCAAGGCATTAATTGAGGGGCGTTTTTATTTGGAGGGTGCGGATTACACCGACCATAGGCATTATGGAGCTTTGGATTAGCAAAGCGGCCAGCAGAAATTTTTTACTGCCAGGAGCTTAAAGTCTAAATATAATCAATTCATTTCGCTAAATTAGTTGAAAAATGAGTGCAGCAGACTATATTAGCCAGATGCCTGCCGAAAGACAGGACACGTTAACCGCCATCCATAAGGCGATATCGGCAAATGACCCCAGTGTGATCCCTGTAGTAAAACCGATGATGGGTAAGGAAATGATCCTCTATGAAGAGCGGTGCTACATGAAATATGCACTTGCCAGCACCAAAAATTATATGTCGCTGCATTGCCTGCCTATGTATATGAATCCTTCCCTGCATGCCAAATATGCCAGCTTATTACCGGCCGCCAAATTTCAGAAGGGCTGTATCAATTTTACGGACGGGAAAGACCTGCCAATTGTAGTCTTAGCCGAACTGATCGCCGAGTGTTCGTCCATCGACATCGCGGCCATGCTTGAAAACCGGAAAAGGAAATCCTAAATGTGCTGCTGAGGGGCGTTTTTATTTCGGATGGTGCGGTGATAACACCGACCATAGGCTAAAATCCTAAATATGCTGCACCTATCCAAGAGTTAATGCTAACCTCCAATGTAGCTGGATACATTGTATCCAGCTACATTTATACCGCTTATCTTTTAATTGAACGAATGCCGGAACTCCAGCGGGGATAGACTGGTCTTGGTCTTAAAGAGTTTACTGAAGGATTGCAGGTGTTCAAATCCCAGCTCATAGGCAATCTCACTGACTGATAGATTCGTGGTCGACAACTTTTCCTTAGCTAGTTCGATCAGCTTGTTGTGCAGGTGTTGTTGCATGTTTTGGCCGGTCAGAGATTTGAGCAGGCTGCTTAGATAACCAGGCGAGATATTTAGGGTTTCGGCAATATGTGTAACGCTGGGCAGCCCTTGTTTAGCTAAGGTGCCGTTGTTGAAATAATCCGACAGGAAGTCCTCCAGCCGCGTCAGCAGTTTATGGCTGGCTATTTTCCGGGTAATAAACTGGCGCTGGTAAAACCTTTCCGAATAGGTCAGCAATAACTCCAGTTGGGCGATGATCACGTTCTGGCTGAACCGGTCGATATTGGCATTGTACTCCTGTTCTATCTGGTTCGCAATGGCGGTGAGCATAGTCTCTTCCTTGTCGGAAAGATACAGCGCTTCATTTACCGAGTAGCTGAAAAACTCGTATTGTTTAATGGTTTTCGCTAATGGTGTGCTCCATAAAAAATCCGGGTGAACCAGGATCATCCAACCTTCAGGCCGTTGTACTTCACTCCTATCGGCCCCGCTATCTATACCAAATATTTGCCCCGGCGACATAAAGAATAATACCCCTTCATCGAAGTCACCTGCCTGCTGCCCATATTTAAACTTGGTGTGCTGTACCTTTTTCAGAGAAATAGAATAAAAGTCATAAATCAGGCTAAACGGAATTTCGGCAATGGGCAACGTAATATCGTCCATGTTTACTACGCTGATCAACGGATGTGCTGGCTTGGGCAGGCCCGCCGCCCGGTGATATTCGGTAATCGTGCTGAAACGAAAAAGCTGGTGGCTATTCATAACACAAGATAATTATTTTTGATAATACACTTCGGCAAATTCTTTGGCAAAATCGGCCAGTTTTACCTTACCCATTTTTGGCCGGTTTTGGTGAAAGTTCTGCAGCGTTTTACCGCTATGCATTACCGCCTGCATTTCCACTAATGTTTCAGCCAGTTTTTCCGGCACATTGGCCATTTTCAGCCCCTGAAGCATTTCCTTATCCGAGAGCAGTATCCATTTTAACCAGGGCTTGCCTACCGCGGTACCGATGACTTTTGCTGCTTGGTTACAGGTCATTTCCTCACTGCCCACGTAACGGATAGTAGTGTGATCAGGATGAAGCAACAATTCTTCTGCCACCGCATCGGCGATGTCTTTCGGCGATACAAAAACGATCCTGTCATCCCCGCCATAATTCCCCATAAGCAGGCCGGTTTTTCCGGTCAGTAAAGCCCAGAGGCCCGAATAGCGCAGCGTCAGGAATTTGCCAATGAAGCCTTTGCCTTTGATCAGGTCAATGGACTGGTAGAAGTTGGTATAAAAAGAGGCGGGGCGCATGATAGTAATGGAGGCCTTCAGGCCATTAAAAACATCTTCGGCATTTTCTCCTCGGGTCAAGTCTGCCGCCCATCCGCTCATGACCACCACGCGTTTGGTTCCGGCCTCTTTTAAAGCCTGCACATAGTTTTCGGCCATCCTGCGTAAATAATCGCCCAAATCAGGCTCCGTAAAACTTAGAGGGATCATAGCATAAACGGCATCCGCGCCTTTGAACGTGTTGGTCAAAAATGCGACATCTGAGATCGAGCCGATTGCTGGTATCGCGCCTAAACTTTCGATAGCTGCCTGTTTTTGGGGATCGCTGCTGACTACAGTCACCGTATGTCCCTGGGTTACTAATTTTTCTGTCAGCGGCTTGCTGATGTTTCCTAAGGAACCGGTTACGATAATTTTCATAACTCTTTATTTAGTATAAATACCGTTCTCTATATCAGCAAGCAAGGTTGAGTGCATTGGGTGCCAGTTCAAACGCTCCTGTGTCCATTTACTCGATGCCGGGCAGTCGATTGCGGCCATATGTGCAAACCAACCAAAATGTTCGGCGGCTGCCTCAGGCGGCACCGACACTACCGGGAGATCCAGTTGTTTGCCAATGGCCTCTGCAATAACCTTAACCGTAATGGCTTCTTCGGCGGAACCATGAAAACGGGCACCCGACACAGCATTTTCTAAGGCAAGCCGATATAAATGGGCGGCATCCAGCCGGTGCACAGCATTCCACCTGTTGAGCCCCTCCCCGATATAGGCGGAAATACCTTTTTCGCGGGCAATATTGACCAGTATCGGTATAAACCCATGCTTATCGTCATCGCCATGTACCGACGGAGACAAACGCACTACTGCCGCACGGACACTCAGCGCCGCTACGGCATCAGCGGCCACTTCAGATGCCCGCGGCCAGGCCGGGTTGAAAGGCGGGATGATATCCTCAGTAGCCAGGCTCCCCGGGGCAACCAACGCTGTACCGGAGGTAACAATTAACGGGCGGTTAGAACCGGCCAATACTTCGCCTATAGTTTCGATGGCTATTCTATCCACCTCGCATACTTCCTTGAATCTGGTAAAGTCGTGGATAAACCCGGCGTGAATCACGCCGTCTGATTGGCCGGCGCCACTCCTCAAACTGTCTAAGTCTTCGAGATTACCGCGATGGACTTCCGCACCTGCTTCAATTAGCTTATTGGCTGATGCATCCGAGCGTGCCATTCCCAATACATGGTGGCCTGCGTTAATTAATTCCTGCACAATGGCAGTACCGATGAAGCCAGTAGCTCCTGTAACAAATACGCGCATAATAGTTTTTCTTTTTGATGTTATAAAGATCAGCACCTCTTGTCAAACAGATTTATCCAAATCTGCTTTTAATTTAGCCGAAACGGTAAAAAGCTACGGAGACGACGCGGTTATAAACTCCCCGACAGATTTTCAAATAGCATGTTACTCAGTTGATAACGAAATTGAGGGGAGTTTTTACTGATGAATTATAACCATCTCATTTACAAGATATCAATTCGTAATCTTCTAATGCTCTCGTCCTTTTACCGATCAATTTACCGAATCCATCCTTCATATTGGAGGAATTTAATCAGGCGCGGATCATCGGCTGAAAGGACGGGCATCCAGGGGCCGAGTGGCTCACGGGTCCACCAAAGGCCCTGCGGATTGCCTGGTTTTGCAAAAGTATAATGATATAAAACCGCCCGGATAAATCGCGGCGGCTTGCCGGGGAATGGGTTGCCGGCAAACAAACCTACAGCACCGGGGTCATTATGCAAGAGTTTCCAAACCAGGTTAAACGTCCACGGATATTGATCAGCAGAGGACATAGCAGCGAACCACATTTGCCAGTCTAAACGCAACTGGTAGGGGGCTATTTGTGGTGGCCGCTCGTTAAGTGACACGGGCAGGCCTTTGTATATATAGGGTTTCCAGTTGGCTTTGTCGTCAGGGTTTTCGTCCATTGTCCCTTCAAATACCACATTTGTACGCTGCTGTCCCACACTTCCAAATGCGCCATAGGTATTTACCAGATCCAGCGGGTCAAAAGAAGTATTCATAACTTGACCCGTAGACAGTATGTTCAATGCAGGCTGGATGCTTAAGAGTGCAACAAGACCTGTAACGATCCAGGCGGTGGTTAGCATAGGTTGGGATGGTTCGGCGCGATCAGCAGCGACTTTCGCCTTACGCACAAGCGTACGGGGAAGAAGCTTTGACCAGAAACTATCATCGAAACAGGCTAAAGCAGGAATAATAGTGAGCCAGTTTAAAAACGAGAGGTTTCCACTAAAAATAAGAGTAACCTGGAATAATACGATCACCACCCCAGCGATATGACGTGCAAGTCGCGGCCCGAATACGAACCATGGTGCTGCAAGCTCGGCCAGCCAATTGAACCAAACTCCAATTTTAAGCACTATACGCGGCAGGAAATGGAGCCACCGGCTCAACGGACCGGGAATGGGCTGTGTTTCGAAGT
>JAQBOY010000145.1 GCA_028287805.1 Mucilaginibacter sp. | reverse complement strand
TATAGTTTTTTGGCTTCAACCCCTACAAATTTATCATCAAATATTTTAGGATAACTGCCACGCAGTTCCCAGGTATGAAAAAACGGTGTCCAGTCAATATAAGGCACTAACTCCGCAAGCGGATAGGCTTCAAAAACCTTAGTGCCTGTAAAGGCCGGCTTTGGCGCTACATTATCAAGGCTTATTTGAAACTTTGAAGCGCGGGCTTCTTCCAGACTGACAAAACGTTTATCTGAACGTTTATTCAAATGCGCTTCCCGGGCTTTTTCATACTCATCCTTTATACCCTTAATATAGGCATCCCGGTTATCCTTATTCATTAAATTGCTGCAAACCGTAACACTGCGGGAAGCATCCAAAACATGTATGGCAGCGCCTGAGTAGTTTGGTGCAACTTTTACTGCGGCATGTATACGTGAGGTGGTTGCACCTCCAATTATCAGCGGAATGGTAAAGCCTTCGCGTTCCATCTCTTTAGCAAAATGCACCATCTCATCTAATGATGGGGTAATCAATCCGCTCAATCCAATAATATCTACATTTTGCTTTTTAGCCTCCTCAATAATCCGTTGTGCCGGAACCATAACGCCCAGGTCAATCACCTCAAAGTTATTACAGGCTAAAACAACGCCTACTATATTTTTACCAATATCGTGTACATCGCCTTTTACTGTCGCCATTAATACTTTCCCGGCATTAGCCCTGCTTCCGCTTGAATCTTCTCCGGCATCAATAACTCTTTGTTTTTCCAGCTCAATAAAAGGTAATAAATAAGCAACCGCTTTTTTCATTACCCTTGCAGACTTTACCACCTGGGGTAAAAACATTTTGCCTTCACCAAACAGATCGCCTACAATATTCATCCCATCCATTAACGGGCCTTCAATTACTTCCAGCGGTTTAGCATAAGCCTGTCTTGCTTCTTCCACATCATCATCCAGGTACTCAATAATGCCTTTTACCAACGCGTGCGATAAGCGTTCGGCAACCGGCGCTTTACGCCATTCTTCATCCCGTACAACTTCTTTTCCCTTGCTTTTTATGGTATCGGCAAATTCAACCAAACGTTCAGTAGCATCTTCCCGGCGATTAAGCAGTACATCTTCTACCAGAGCTAACAGGTCTTTTGGGATTTCCTCATATACCTCCAGCATACCGGCATTTACAATGCCCATATCCATACCCGCTTTAATGGCATGGTACAGAAACGCGGAGTGCATAGCTTCGCGCACTACATTATTGCCACGGAACGAGAAAGATATATTACTAACTCCACCGCTAACTTTAGCCAGTGGCAGGTTTTGCTTGATCCAGCGGGTAGCTTCAATAAAATCTACCGCATAATTATTATGTTCTTCCAGGCCGGTAGCTACTGTTAATATATTAGGGTCGAAAATGATATCCTGTGGCGGGAAGCCCACTTCATTTACCAAAATATTATAGGAGCGGCCACATATTTCTTTACGGCGGTCTAATGAATCAGCCTGTCCGGTTTCGTCAAAAGCCATTACTACTGTAGCGGCACCATAGCTTAATATTTTGCGGGCCTGTTCTTTGAATTTTTCTTCGCCTTCTTTAAGGGAGATAGAATTAACTATCCCTTTCCCCTGGATACATTTTAAGCCTGCTTCAATAACCGTCCACTTAGATGAATCAATCATGATAGGCAATTTGGCAATATCAGGCTCTGAAGCTACAAGGTTTAAAAACTTAACCATTACCGCCTCAGAATCTATCATACCCTCATCCATGTTGATGTCTATCACCTGCGCGCCGCCCTCTACCTGTTGTAAGGCAACGGCAAGCGCCGCTTCATAATCTTCGGCCAATATTAATTTGGAAAATTTTGGCGAACCTGTAATGTTGGTACGTTCACCAACATTAACAAATATGCTTTCGGGTGTTATGGTAACGGCTTCCAGGCCGCTTAAACGTAAATAAGGTTCAACCTGTGGTATTTTACGGGGGGAATGCCTGATCGCTTTTTCGGCAATACATTTAATATGATCAGGTGTTGTACCACAGCAGCCGCCAACAATATTTACCATGCCGGCCTTCATAAAATCATCTACCTGGTGAGCAGTTTCATGGGCTGTTTCGTCATACTGGCCAAACTCGTTAGGTAAACCGGCATTGGGATAAGCTGAAATAAACACATCTGCCTTTTGGGAAAGTTCTTCCAAATGCGGGCGCATTTCTTTTGCACCTAAAGCACAGTTTAAGCCTACTGATAATAAATTGGCATGACGTATAGAATTCCAAAATGCCTCAACCGTTTGTCCGGAAAGGGTACGGCCGGAAGCATCTGTTATGGTGCCGGATATCATCACCGGCAAATGCTTTCCACTCTCAATTGCATACCTGTTTATAGCAAATAAAGCGGCTTTTGCATTTAAGGTGTCAAATATGGTTTCAACCAGCAGCGTATCTGAACCGCCATCAACCAACCCTCTAACCTGGTCGTAATAAGCATTAGCCAGATCGTCAAACGTTACGGCCCTATAGCCCGGATCATTTACATCCGGCGAAAGCGAGGCGGTACGGTTAGTTGGCCCTACGGCACCGGCTACAAAGCGGGGTTTATCGGGTGTTTTTTTGTTGTATTCATCTGCCACCTCACGTGCAAGGCGTGCGCCTTCAAAGCTCAATTCATAGGCCAGTTCTTCCAAATGATAATCGGCCAGGGATATAATCTGGGTGCTAAAAGTATTGGTTTCAATAATATCAGCGCCTGCATCTAAGTATTCGGCATGGATAGCTTTTATAATATCGGGGCGTGTAATATTCAACAGATCATTATTGCCCTGCAAATCAGAAGGATGGT